>JBMYWL010000007.1:1637-18297 GCA_049607365.1 Alphaproteobacteria bacterium
TTTGGATGAGATTTGTGCGGGTATTGATGTGGCATTGACAGAAGTGTTTGGCTAAAACCAAACAATAAATTTTACAATCGAAGGGCTCAACAGATCACTCTGTTGGGCCCTTTTTTGTTTTAGATTAAAGCCAGATATGGGTTAGTTTTTCCAGAAGCTTGGCACAAACAATACAAGGACTGTAAACAACTCCAACCGACCGAGTAACATGCCCAAGATCATGATGATTTTGGCATTTGCTTCCAGCGAGTGGAAATTTCCAGCTGGCCCGATAACGTCGCCCAACCCCGGACCAACATTCGCGATAGATGTGGCCGCAGCCGTTATTGTGGTCATGAAGTCCAAACCTGTTAGGCCAAGCATGATGGCGATCAATGCGAATATGCCAATGAACAGGAAGAAATAACCCATCACGGCACCTGTAACTTCTTCTGTTATGGCACGACGGTTATAGTGAGACAGGAACACCCCGTGTGGTTGGATCAAGCGTTGCAACTGCATGCGTGCGGTGGTGAACAAAATCTGAATTCGGAAAATTTTAATGCCGCAAGTGGTTGAACCCGCGCAGCCACCGATGAACATGACAATAAAAAAGATGGTTATCGGGAAGGATCCCCAAAGCATGTAATCGGCTGAGGCAAAGCCAGTTCCAGTCATGATGGAGGTAATGTTAAATGTCGCGTAACGGATGGCATCCGGAATGGAATAAAGACCCTTTTCAACCAACCAGGCAGTGGTCAACGCGATGAACACAAACAGAATAACAAAGAACACACGAATTTGGCTATCTGACAAAAAGGCCTGACCGTCCCCGCGAATGAGACGCAAGAAAAACACGAAGGGCAGGGAGCCGATGATCATCAACAAAATGGTGATCCATTCGACGCTGGAATTGTTAAAATGGCCGATAGAGGCGTCCGAAGTTGAAAAGCCACCTGTTGCTATAGCGGTCATGGCATGGGCCATGGCGTCAAAAGAGGGCATACCAACGCTGTAAAGCGCAACCCAAGCGAATAAGGTCATGACTGTATATAGCAGTGTTACGGCAACGGCTATTTCAGTTGCCCGCGGCAGAATTTTCTCGGACTGGTCAAATGCCTCGACCTTAAACAGCTGCATGCCACCAACTTGAAGCATGGGCAAAATGGACAAGGCCATAACCACGATACCAATGCCACCAAGCCATTGCAGCATGGAACGCCACATTAAAATGCCACGTGGTGCGTCGTCCAAACCCGACATGACGGTCGAGCCTGTTGTGGTTATGCCGGACATACTTTCAAACACTGCATCAACAACAGGCAATGACACGGAAGAAAAAATAAAGGGCAAGGCACCGAAAAGGGCAATTGATAACCAAGCTAAATTGACCATCAAGAAAGCCTCACGCATGGTCATTTTGTGCTGTTGACCGTTGGTGGTCAAAATCAGCATGACCCCAACCATCGCGGTGACCGTTGCAGAGATAAGGAAGGCAGTCCACTCCTTATCGCCGTCATAAAGATCGATCAACGCAGGAATAGCCATGAAAAGGGATAAAACAGTTAGTAGTGAACCAACAGACAAAGCAACTGGTTTGAAATTCACACGTCGGCCCTTCGTATTGCCTTTGTAGAGCCCATGACTTAAACCAAAACACCTGTCTTTACCAGTGTGGTGTTTGGGTCAAACCTTAGTATTCAAACGACCAATCTAGGACAACCTTACCATTTTGGTCAATTCCGTAGTCGCTTCGAAGGCCAAAATCAGGCGAGAATTGGTAGTTCGTACCCACGCGTGTTGAGCCCGAACGGAAACCTTGTTCAACCCACACTTCCCAATCTTTGTTGATGTCCTTACCCGCACGGATCGCCGTTTCGTTATCGTCATTTGCTGCAAATGTAAGGCTATCCAATCCGGTTAAAGAGCGCATGCGCTCAACAAAGTCTTCGGAACGACCAAAGTTTTGCAGGCGTGTTAGGGCTGTTACCAGTTCTACGGCCTGAATGCCATCAAGCTGGCGGGGGTCTTGGCTGAACAACAATTGGGAAACGATTTGGTCGGTTGGTAAATCCGGCACTGACCTAATCTCAACAACTGGGTTTTGTACAGTGCCTGTAACACTAATCTGCACAAGTAGATTGTCCGTGTCTCGCTCCAACAACAATTCCAATCGCGGGTCAGTTGGCCCTTCTTCATTAAAAGAAACCTCTCCACGCGTCAGTTTGAACCTTTTCCCGAGCAGCGTCAGGCCACCTGATGAACTCCATAAAGTGCCGGTTAACAAAGGCTCGTTTATGGGGCCTTCTACTTGCAAACCAAGACCCCAGTTGGTGTCAACGCCAGCCCCGCGGAAGTTCAGATTTGCTTGCGAGCGAATGCGAACCGACGCTGTTAAAATTTGTGACTTGGTTTCAATTTCCACAAGCGGTGCCAAACTGGTCGGCCTGTTTATTTCGACCACGTCCAACTTCACGATGTTGTTTTGACGAATGTCGGGCATTCGAACTTCGGCCTCGTCGACAACCACATCGCCAACCAAACGCAAGGTGCCCGCAAGTGCGCCTTCAAGGCGAATGTAAGATGACAACAACATGCTGGCGTCATCACGGTTCACAAGGTTGGCCCTTCGTGTTTTCATAACAACTGAAACTGGAAATTTTAGGTTGGGTTTTAAATCCACACGCCCGTTAACGGAAACGCGACTTTGATTTTCACTCTTGAAAACCAAGCTATCACCTTCTGCGCGGCCCAGAATTTGTAGGTCATCCAACACAAAACCTGTTTTTTCATTTTCGTAGCGACCATCTTTCAGGGCAAATGACCCACGGAAGTCTGGTTTTTGTAATGTGCCGGCAATTTTAGACTGAAAGTTGACTTGTCCCCCAATTTCGTCTCCGTCCAAAGCCAAGTATTCACCAATTTCTACTGCGTCGAACTTTCCGTTCAAAGTTCCGTTTAGTTTGGTTTTTGGTGAGACACCAAAGGAAAACTTCTCAAAGTCAAACTTGACCGGAAATGATAGATTTATCTCGCTTAACAGCCCACGCGGTCCAACCAGTTGGCTGTCAAACCAGAACACCTGATTGTTCAAGCCCAAGGTGCCACGGCCTTGTAGTTCGGGTAGCTCGCCTTTCAAGTCATCAATTCGGTCGTTTTCACGCACAATTTTCAAATCTTTCAGACGAACCGAACCGATGGCAGACGGGTTGTTTGCAGGCCCTGACACTTTGACGTTCATTTGAACGCTACCACCGACGTTTTTAAACCCGTCGTAGTCTTCCAAAACTGAAAGGTCATTATTTTGGAAGGAGATATCGCCCCCGACAACACCGTTTTCAACAAGAAGTGTGGTGTTTAGTTTACCTTCAGCCACGCTAATATGGTTGGCTGTAAGCAAGCGTTGGTCTTTGGACTGGCGTAGGTAAACCGGTTGTACCGCGTGAATATCAATTTGCCCGATTTTGGAGCGGAGCTTATCCAAGCGCAGATCAAAACTGTTTAAGTTTTCAAAGCCATCTGTAAACCCGAACACCCCGCTTGTTTCCAGTTGAGGTAAGCCGTGAGAGGCAAGGTCAAAAGCAAGCCTGTTTGCAGCACCATCGACAACCAGACGAGATTTGGCAAATTTCTGTTCACCGAATTCAAGGGCAACCATGTCGATGGATGCGTTCGTTCGGCTTTTCTTGAACATGTCTGAAGGGTATAGCTTCGCCAAACCAACAATGTTTGTTTGTTCAATTTTAAGCAGGGGATCTTCTTCGGGCTTGCTCAGCACAGCAAGTTTTTCAATTTCAAGATCATGCTGAACGGAATATCCCCCGTCCCCTTGTCCTTTAATTTGCAAAGACCCGAACAGTTTTCCTTTAAGCTGTTCATTTAACAGTTGTAATCCGAAATGTGGAATGTTTGCGTTGGCAAATTCAAGCTGGCCCTTGGCATCAACCTTTGCGTCTGCGTTTATTTCGGACCCTTTAAGTTTGGCATTCAACCCGGACAAAGTGATGGACTTGTCTTTTCCGGATGCAAACGAGCCATAGAGCGCAAGGCCTGTGAGCTTGTTACCTAGTTTTGATGGTTTTCCAACGCCTGTGTTTTCAAGAACCGTTTGTGCAAAACCCTGAAGCCCGTCATCTGACAGATTTGCTTCAAACTGTACTTCCCCGCCCAACCCATCAAGGTCTGAAATTTGCGGTAAAACCTGTTTCCAAGACGCGATGTTAGCAGAGCCTACGTAAGCGTCAGGGTTTGTTTGTTGTATGTCGACTTCAATTGAACCACCCAAAACCCGTAAATTTCTAAGCTTGGCTTTTTTGTTTTCAATTTGAAGTGAAAGGGTCAGGTCTTGGTCTGCCGAAAAATACTTCACAGCTTCTGGAAATGCAGGGAATACAGCGCCAAGTCGACTTGAAATGTCTATGTCCCAAAAACCTTTTCGGCCGGTTGCTGACAAACTGCCTTTAAATGACTGCCCTTGACTTGGAGATGTTTCATCTGAATTTTTATTGAGGTCCAACAATGACGTCGTTGGTCTTACAGACCCTTCGCCTTGAACCTGAATTTTCCCTTTGACCGGTATGGTAGCTGTTCCGTCAAAGTCAAAGGTTGGCGAACTTAGCTGCATGTTTTCTAGCGAGAAAATGCGGGCTTCAGGGTTGGTAAGATCCGCGAAGAAAGTGACGTCCTTGTTATCACCAAACAAATTGCGCGTTGTTTTTGAAGCATAGGTTACATTGGTGAAAATGCCATCCAGTGCTAAACGAAGTGGTGTTGCCAATGTACCTTCAACAGCGAACTTGGCTTTTCCACCTTTGAAGGTGTTGGAAGCACCATCCAGTTTGCTTATGTTTGGAATTTGGACATCGCCACTTACATCACCATTTTGTATCCGTGCTGAAACATCAAGGTTTTCAGCGCTTAAGCTTAGATTATACAGCTGGTTTTCTTCGGGTTCATTGCTAAGTTCGACGGTTGCGGTTTCACCAATTAGTCCGTTCAATGTGGGGTCTTCCCACTCAGCCGAGTTCAACGTGAATTTTGAATTCAGTTGATTGTTCTCAAGTGTCACATTGCCTTGAACCTCTGCTTGTTGAATGAATTTTTGGTTGATGGGTAAGGTTGGTCCGGCTTCAAATTTAGCATCAAGCTTGGCAATTTTTTGTAAAGCCTGGAAAAAGCCTCCAGCTTGTTCGGACTCTGTTTCTGATGGCAATAGAGATGCAAAAGCGCCCACAAAATTCAGATTTTTATTATTAACAAGGAATTTTCCAGTTGCTTGGCCGACGCCCTCCATATCAGTGATGAAGGTTTCATTTTTAAAGGTTAGACCGTCTTGTAGGGATAAAACTTCTCCAGCAGAAAATGTGTCTAACTGTCCGCGCGCACCCAACTGAAACGAATTCAACCAGCCATCGGACTGGGTCAGGTCTTTAACAAAGAACTGTGCCCCAACTTTTCCAAATGAAAAATCTGGTTCAGAGCTGTTGGTTTCTTGCCAATTGCCATCTTCAATTGACGTTTCTAACAATAAGGAAGCCGCGTTGGCACGTCGTTCTATGTTCAACTTAGCGGCTAACCCTGTTAAGGTTAAGCTTGGTGCAAAATCTTTAAACGCATCCGAATTTTTGGACCTGAAGCCAAGTTGGAATTGACTGTCTTTACTTTCAGGTTCAATCCATCCTTGCCCGATGACATCTAGTAAATTGGATTTGATCGAAAACCCGTTTAGCTGGAAACGCTCACCTGTTTTGTATCTGGCATCAATATCCAAGCGCACTGGGTCTTGCGTCAAACGTGGATAGAGGCGTTTTGTGTCTTTTAGAAAATCGGCCTGTCCTGACAACAAAACTTTTTGACTGTTGTTTGAGGTGTCGACCCGCATGCGTCCATTGATGCTGACACTATCTTCAAGTTCAAACAAAATCTCGGATTGCCAATTGTTGATCGGCCCTTGTCCACGAATGAAGGTCTCGTATCTTCTTGATTTATCTAGGTTTAGAACTTCTTGAATAAAGCCGTTGGCACTTTCCTCCGAACCCAAAATCAAAGCCAGGTAAGAAGTTTCAGGCTGCCAGATCAACTGCGCTTGAACGCGTCCGCGAACATCATCCCGACGAATAATCTCAAAGTCTGTATCGACAGGGGCCTGACCGTTTGGAATGTTTATTCGACCCGCCATGTCCACCGCCATATCTTGACCCATCACCTCTTTGGTTAAGGATAGATTACGCACAAGGAAGTTGCTGACGAACAAGCTGATCGGCAGGCGAGGTACTTCAAAACCAAGAATCTTAAATGCAGGCTTTGGTTTTGCGTTTGGGCTTTCAATTTCCAAACCGCTGGATGCGTCTTGGGTCCAACCGCCTTTAACCGAAACTTGATCCAACAGCAGGCGATTGATTACCAATCTGCCGAGCGCGATTTCGCTTATGTCACATTCAATTGAGGCGCGCCCGATTTCCAGAACCCTAAGCCCGTCTTTTGTGCCCACAATGTTTTTGATATCAAGTGAAGTTGCTAAATCACCGCTGACGGACTCAATTTGAATGTCCAAGTTGGTGGTGAAGGCCAAAAATATTTGAACTTGCTCTTGGAGCAATGAATTCAACGCCAGCTTATCAAAATCGGCGAAATTGCTGTCAAAAACCGCATCGTTTTTTGTTCTGGAGCCAGCGTTTATGTCTACCTTCACACGCCCGTCGACAGAGTTGGTTATGGATGACACAAAAGGTTGTCCAAACGCTGCAAACGAACACACAAGAAAGCACATCGCAGCGACAAATTTTGCAACGACACGTGTTCTAAGCAAACTTTTGGTCAGGGACATGATCAAAACGCTTGTCCCAACCCGACTTGAATTTGCACGTCGTCAATGTCAGCTGGCTCACTGACGGGAACCGCAAAGTCTACACGTACTGGGCCGAATGAACTGAAATATCTAAAGCCTAACCCAGCACCCGCGCGCCAGTTTCCTTTTAAAGATGTGTTTAGGCTATCAAAAACCTTTCCACCTTCAACAAATGCCACGGCACCGAACTTGGCATTAAAGCGCGTTCTGAACTCAATGCCGCCTTCAAGTTTGGCAAGTGCGCCGGAAAAGCCAGCGGCAGAGATGCCCTTTTCTGGGTAAGCGCGGATGGAGCCACTGCCACCAAGGAAAAAGCGTTTGCTGACCGGAATGTCAGCCAAATCATCGCCCAATATTGCGCCCGCTTTGGTCCAGGTCGCGAGCGTCAGTTTATTGTCTTCGGCTAAGTGGGTGTAGGTTGAAATGCCTGCCTCAGCGGACAAAAATGACTGGTTATCGTCTTCAAGGTTAAGGAAGGGAATTATTTCAGCAAAAATGCGGAAACCTTTACCAGGGTTCAGCAAACTGTCCGTACGGTTGAAGTCCACGTTGACGGGAAGAGATGCCAACCAAAGGTCTGAAGTACCGGTTTGCTTAATGTATTCGACCTTTGGTCCAATCGAAGCAAAGGTTCTTTTTTTGTCGTACCAACGCCCAATGGTCACATTGGCAGATAGGTTCGTGGTGTCCAGATTGTTCGTGTCGTCGTATTCGGCACTTAGTCCGGCAGATAAAACCTGATCTTCACGTAGATAGTTTGGCCATTCAAAATTTGTCGTTGCCTTGGCTTTGTTTTTGTCGCCTTCAAGTTTGACGGTTAGGTTTTGGGCCTTTCCGAACAGGTTTCTGTGCCGCCACTCGATAGAGGCTTCGGGACCATTTTTAATTGAGGCACCAGCTGACAAACGAACCTGATGTTTCGGGCGTTCCCGAACTTCAACCATCAGGGGCACAACCCCGTAATCTGAGATGGTCTTTGGTTTGCTTATTTTTACGTTGGTGAAAAGACCCGTGTTCAACAGTTTCTTTTTTGCCTCGTCCAGCTGACTTTGCGAATAAGCAGCGCCCTTTCGCAAGCCCATTGTCGAAAGCAAAAAATCGGAATCTACTGATTGTACGCCAGAGAATATAGTTGACCCGTAAGTTGAGCGGGGGCCAAGTGTCAGATTTAATTTCACCGAAACTGATGTGTTGGCATGGTCAACAGTTACGGTTCGGTTGGTGGTTTTCGCGAATGGAAAGCCGTTGTTTGCCAAGTCTAACAACAGCTTTTGCTCAGTTACCAATATGGTTGAACTTTGAGCACGTTTGCTTGTGACAAAGGTGTTTCTTGCTTGTGTCAACTGTCGACTTTTTTCACCGTTGGACAAGGCTTTATCGTAAACTATTGCATAGTTCCGGTTGACGAAAACAGGCCCGGTTTCGACTTTCACGCTTATGGCTTGGCCTCCATAAGACCCTCGGTTTTGGATCATGTTTATGCGGCTGGCATAGAACCCTTCGGACCGCAAAAGGTCTTCAAGCAGTTGCCGTTCACGTTTGACCCGTCTTCGAAGTCCGGCAAGGGACAAGGGTGGGCGGTTTTTGTATTGGATCAACAACGAGGTGTTTTTGATTTTTGTGTCGAGCCAGCTATAGCCTGTGGGCACAAAGTAAACGCTATAAGACTCCCGATTCTGGGTCTTGTTCGTGCTGGATTGACCGAATGCAATGGGGCTTAATTCCCAAAAGCTGACAAAAAGAAAAACCAAAAACCAACCGCATACGCGCGCACGGAGAGGCCCGGAGAGAACGGAGACATTTGCCTGTTCCACCCGCCCAGTGGCGTGCTCAATTGAGCGATGGTTTGATTTATCAAGTTTTTGCAAACTAATGTGTGCTCGTTAAGGTTCCCGGACTGACTAGATAACTTTGCAATCTGTGTGCCTGATTGGCATCAGGTGTTGAGGCATAAAATCAACGATATTTCCAAAATGACGATGGTTGGGTTTCAAGGTCACAAAATGCAGGAGTTGCGGCAAACTACGGGCAAAACGGCTTGATAAGGCAAAAGTGAAGAGTTTTACGTTTGAAAATGAGCGCATTGGTTGCAAAAAACAGATTCTAAAATCTAAACTGAAATTAGCGGTGTCGTGCAAAACCGAACTTGAATTCGTTTTGTCACCTTTGTGGGGCCTGCATGTGGAACGAAAATACCACACTTGGGTGCTGGGTGTATTCGCACCTACCATATATAGCTCGGATTGGTTTCTTAGCGGGTGGCCCTTCGAAATGTTCCAGATGTGGTAGAAGTTGAAATTTAGGATCTAGACGGACTGGGCTTGTCGTGCGCTTGGAAATGAGTTTCATTCGCAGAAAGTATCGCAAATTAGGATAAAACTAATTTGATGTATTTCAAACATTCTCAAATCTTGATCTGGAAATTTGGTGTGTTAACCCCTAAATTATACCTAGATCAAATCTTGGAAAATTAATTGGGACAACCCATGGTATCCAGACCTCTCCGCATTTGGGGCGCAATTGTATTAATATTCGTTTTCGGC
Organism: Alphaproteobacteria bacterium; assembly: GCA_049607365.1. Taxonomy (GTDB): domain Bacteria; phylum Pseudomonadota; class Alphaproteobacteria; order UBA7985; family JBMYWL01; genus JBMYWL01. The sequence continues at coordinate 11,007 of JBMYWL010000007.1, forward strand.
GTTGTGGCGTGTGAAGCAGCGTTTCCACTGAGTTTGGATTCGCACACAAACTCAGCTTCTGATTCTAAGATCAATCACATGGGAATGGTTTGATGAGTTCTCGTCGTGTTGGCACAAACGCAGGTGCACAAAAGAACTCCTCTTCCCGTCGCGTGTCGTCAGACAATGGTTTCAGTGATGACAATGGTAGTGCCTCTGCCGCCAAGCGAAAGTCTGACGGTCGACGGCCGAACGGGCGCATGCTGACGATCTTGCCGTTTTTGTTTGTACCTGGAATTGTCAGAACGTTTTGGCAGGGCCAGTTCGTTGAAGCCTTGGCCATTTTGGTGGGCATGGTGTTGTTGTTGGGTGGCGCTAAACTGGTGCGTCGGGGCATTGAAAATGAGGCTGATGAAGGCGCTAAATTAACGGCTTTACCATCGCGGTTCCCCAACAAGTCGATCGGTGCTTTGGCATATGGATTGGGCATGGCGGTCGCAAGTGCGTTTGTCGCGCGTTACGGCTTTGGCATGGGTCTGCTCTATGGCGTGGTAACCGGTGCTGCTGTTATTGTGCGCTATGGTGTTGATGAAAAACTTGAAAAGTCTGAGGCTCTGCTAAAAGCTGAAATGTCAGGAATTGATGTTGGCGATTTGTTGCGCAAAATGGCGGAAGCAAAAGAGCGTGTGGCAAAAATTCGTGCGAATGCCGCGAAACTGACCAACCCGACTTTCAGTGCGCAAACCCACAGAATTGCGGATTCAGCAGAAGCTGTCATTGAACAAATTGAGCGTGATCCACGTGACATTCGTTCGGCAAGAAAGTTTCTTATTTCATACCTAAAGCGTGCTGAAGATGTGACAAAGCGCTTTACCTCGAACGAAGAAGCCTACACAGATAAGCCAGAAATTGAGCGTAAGTTCGCAGAGGCGTTAAACGACCTTGAAATCGTGTTTCAGGCACAAAACGAAAAGCTGTTGGCAAATGATAGTCTGGACCTTGAAGTTAAGCTGGACGTCTTGTCACAACGGTTAAAAAGTGAAGGCGCTGGTTAAAACCAAAGACGCTGATCTGACGTAAAAAATAAAATAGAAGTGCGCGAAGTGCGCAAATTAAGTGAGCATGTGAAGGGACAGAAGCATGAGCCAAATTACAATAGACCAAACAGACCTTTCGACTCAGGTTTTCGGTGAACTGCGCGAAGCAGAAGTAAACTTGCCAGCGGTAATCGCGCAGGAAATCCCTGTTGATAAAAAAGCTGACAAGGACAAGGTCAGCGCCTACATGGCTGAAATTGACATGGAAGACAGCAACTCGATCATTTTGTTTGGGTCAAAGGCGCAAGCTGAAATGACCGCTATGTCTGACACTATTTTGGAAGATGTGCGTGCCAAAGACGTTGGTGCTGTGGGTGGTTCTTTGACCAACATGGTTATGAAATTGAAAGAGCTGGATGTCACAGGTCTTGACCCAAGCGGGAAAAAAGGTTTCTTCGCACGCTTGTTCGGTTTGAGTTCACCAGTTGAAAAATATCTGCGTTCTTACCAAACAGTGCGTGGCCAAATTGACGAAATCTCTGACAATCTGGAAAGTCACAAAGATACGCTGCTTGAAGATATTGAGAAGTTGGACAAGCTGTATGCGTCTAACTTGGATTATTTCCACGAGCTTGAGTTGTACATTGATGCTGGTGAAGCCAAGCTGAAAGAGCTTGATGACAAAACCATTCCAGCCATGGCCAAAAAAGTTGATGCCAGCAGCGAAGTTTTGGAAGCTAATAAACTGCGTGACCTGCGTGCGTCTCGTGATGATCTAGAGCGTCGTATTCATGACCTGAAGTTAACACGTCAGGTAACAATGCAGTCCTTACCGTCTATTCGCATGGTTCAGCAAAACGACAAGGCGTTGGTGAACAAAATTGGCTCAACAGTTGTGAACACAGTGCCACTTTGGAAAAACCAGATGGCTCAAGCCGTTACGATTTACCACAGTCAAGAAGCAGGACAAGCACTTGAAGCAGCGCAGGACTTTACCAACGAGTTGTTGAAGAAAAATGCTGAAAACCTACAAACATCAAACGCGCAAATCCGCAAGCAAATCGAGCGTGGCGTGTTTGACATTGAAACTGTTAAAGAAGCAAATGATCGCTTGATTGCAACAATCAACGAAAGCATGCAGATTGCTGATGAAGCAAAGCAAAAGCGTCGTGATGCAGAGGTTATTCTTCAACAAGCAGAAGCTGAACTGAAGAAGACGCTCGCCTCTGCTGCGGCCATTCCAGTGGCAGCAGCTGAAGCTAAAGTAACTGCATAAAGCCAGCAAATAGGAGTTTAAAAGAATGGGACTTTGGGACCGCCTTGTAGGTGAAATTGTTGACGTAATCGAATGGACTGACAGTTCAAATGATACGCTGGTTTACCGTTTCGAGCGTTATGGCAATGCCATCAAGCACGGCGCTATGTTGACAGTTCGCGAAGGTCAGGCAGCAATTTTGGTTTCTGAAGGCGAAATTGCTGATGTCTTTACGCCTGGCATGTACGAGTTGGCGACAGCGAACTTGCCCATTCTTTCAACCCTTCAAGCATGGAAACATGGTTTCGATAGCCCATTTAAGGCCGAGGTGTATTTTTTCGACACCACGCGCTTCACCGATTTAAAGTGGGGGACAAAGAACCCCATTATGCTGCGGGATCCGGAATTCGGACCAACACGCCTGCGTGCATTTGGTACCTATGAAATTAGGGTTGGTGATCCGGTGGTGTTCTTGCGTGAAATGGTGGGCACTGATGGAGATTTCCGCACTGACGAAATTTCAAACCAGCTTAGAAACCTGTTGATCGCACGCTTTTCATCAACACTTGCCAAGTCAAACATTCCGGTGTTGGACCTTGCGGCAAATTATGACAAGCTTTCTGATTACATCACGGGTGCGATGGCACCAGATGTCGCGGAATATGGTTTGGAGTTAACCCGCATGCTGGTTGAGAACATTTCCCTGCCAAAAGCTGTTGAAGAAGCTTTGGACAGACGCACCTCAATGGGTGTTGTCGGGGATTTGGATGCCTATACGCGTTTTCAAGCTGCTGAATCTATGCGTGCATCTGCTGAAAACCCTGGTGGTTCAGGTGGCATGGGTGCCGGAATTGGCGCTGGCATGGGAATGGCGATGGCGGGTAACCTTAGCAACATGTTTAACCAGTCTAATCAACCGAACACAGCTGGGCAATCAGCACCGCCGCCACTACCCGGTGCCAACACCGTAACATATCATGTCGCCATAAACGGTGAGCAAGCTGGGCCATATTCAGTCGCTCAACTTGCTGACTATGCAAAACAAGGCCGAATTGACACCCAGACACTGGTTTGGACTGCGGGTATGGCGAACTGGTCAGAGGCAGGTTCTGTCTCTGCTTTGGCCAGCCTTTTCGCAACCATGCCGCCGCCTTTACCACAGTAGGCGACAAGGGTTCACATGCCTTGGAATACAGAAGAAAAAGTTAAAGACTTTGAAGCCTTCGTTGCTGATGAAGCCGAGGCTTCAATGGCGACAGATGAATACCCCTGCCAAGCATGTGGGTCGGCCCTACACTTTTCCCCCAATGCCCAAACGTTGGAGTGTGGGCACTGTGGCAACTTAAATGAAATTCGGGTTTCGCAAGATAGTCACCTTCTGGAGCATGACTTGGCCGCTGCTATTCATGGCCTTGCGGACAAGCAAGACTATGAACAGGTTCGGGTTGCCAAATGTCATGCTTGCGCGGCAGAGTTTGAATTTGACCCTCATCAACACGCGCAAAACTGTCCCTTCTGTAGCACCGCAATTGTCGCTGACACCAGTACGGCAAATCACATTAAACCCCACGGTGTTGTGCCGTTTGCGGTGACAGAAAAAGACGCCCGCGACAAGGTTGCCAACTGGTTGAAGGGCTTGTGGTTTGCACCAACAAAGGTCAAGGCCTATGCGCGCGAAGCCGCAGGTTTTGAGGGTATTTATTCACCCTACTGGACCTATGACAGCAGCACCCGTTCTTCATATGCTGGCCAACGCGGGGATACATATTACGAACAAGTCCGTGTTTCCACCATGGTTGATGGTAAGCGTGTCACCAAAACCCAATCTGTTCCAAAAATCAGATGGACGCAGGTTGCTGGTAATGTCGCGCGCGACTTTGACGACGTATTGGTTTTGGCGTCACATTCACTGCCTGAGCGCATTACCAAAAATCTGGAACACTGGGACCTTCGTGCGGCAAAGCCTTACAACGGGGCGTATGTGGCGGGTTTTCGCGCTGAGTCGTATCAGGTGGATGTTGAAGAAGGGTTGGTCGAGGCTGAAGCCGTCATGGACCAAGTCATACGTGCCGATGTTCGTCGAAGCATTGGTGGTGACCATCAGCGGATTTCATGGGTACGCACCAAACACGCCAATCAGACATTTAAGCACATGCTTTTGCCAATCTGGGTATCAGCATTTAAATTTCAGAACAAAACCTATCGTTACGTCGTAAATGGCCAAACGGGTGAAGTGCAGGGCGAGCGCCCATATAGCCCGATTAAGATCGCTTTTGCCGTTGTTGTGGGCCTGTTGATTGCAGGTGCAATTTTTGCCATCTACGCTGCTACGTCGTAAAGCTCTGACTAAAGACGCAGTTTGTGCCTCCAATATAAATAAACCCAACATGTGGTTTGTTCTTTAGATTCTTATGGATTCCAAAAAGATTCGTGTCAGAAATGGGGTCATAATTTGATCAGCATTTTCTCTCGTTCAACAGCGCGCATATTTCAAGCTCATGAAACGAGAATTTCAACAGGCACATTCGCTCATGAAACACTCATTAAAAAGTTCAATCGCTTTGGGCTCACTGGGAATCGTTTTTCTTTCTTTCGCAACGATGACAGCTGCACAATTTGATGTGCGTGTGAATGGCCGTGTGGATTTCATTGCTGACTATAATGAAGCTTATAACAACACCATCACGGTGACAAACCCACCAGCCGCTGTGGTGCCTCTCCCTACTGTTTTTGCAGACGAAGCGGCTCTTCAAGCTTACTATACATCTGGCGGGGGAACATATACTGAAACAAAATCGACCGACAAATCGAAATTGGTTCTGGATACGGTAGGCCGCATAGACGTAGACGCGTCAGCGCAAACTGGCAGCTTGGACTACGGCGCTTTTGCGCGCTTGGAAATTGACCCAGATGCACCGTCCGTTTTTGACACCGACGGCCACATCTACATTAAGGGCAGCTTCGGCAAATTGAAAATTGGTACGGACATCGACGCGTTTCAGGACGCGTTTGACACAGACCATATTTCGGCTGGTCCTTTATCCCCGGGTAAAACTGTTTCATTCGGTGGCGCTCTCACAGATGCGGGACATAAAGAAGGCAGCATCGTTTTAAGCACACCAACAATCAGCGGGCTCCGCCTTGAAGGTGAAATTGACAATGATAGCAATTGGGGTGCTTCAATTTCGTACAGAACCAGCCTGAGTGCTGCTGATTTTGAAGCAGCCTTCGCGATCGACGGTGCAGAACTTATGGGCGGCTACATACAAGCGGCGTTTGGTGATTTCCGCGCTATGGGTTTCTACATGGGTGACGATGATAAAGAGCAAGCTGTTGGCGGTGGTGTCGGGTATCATTTGGGACCGGTTAACATGTCACTTGAAGGCTCTGTTTCAGACACAAATGAAATCGTCGGCATTAAAGTCGTTAATGGTCCGTCAACAACGGCTTCAATAACGTCGCACCCTAGGTATCAAGAAAAAGACCTCATTTTGGGTGCGGGCTACACCTTTGGTCCGGGTTTGGAGCTTTCGGGTTCAGTTGGTATCAGCGACCATGAAAGATTGGGCAAGCAAACCCAAGCACAGGGTCGAATTCGTCTGAAATTCTAACTTATAACATCAGGCTCGGTTCGTCCGAGAATTTGTTCGAAGTTTCCAAGCGCAATTACCGCCGCGCAAAGTGGCTTTAACACTTGCTTTGGGTCTTGTTGCAAGGCGCTTGGTCTATCTTCATATTTTTCCAGATACACGCGAATTGTTGCGGCTTGAGTGCCGGTGCCTGACAAGCGAACAACCGCACGCATCTGGTTATCAAACCAAATTCGAATGCCTTGGTTGGCGCTGGTTGAACCATCAACTGGGTCTTGGTAAGCAAATGAATCTGCTTTCTGAACCGTCAAACCATCAAACTTTTTGCCTTTAAGTTCTGACAATAGGGATTGAAGTCTTGTGACCAAGTCATTCGCGTCAGAGCTTGGAACGTTCTCAAAATCCATACGGCAAAAATAATCACGGCCAAAATTCCCCCAATGGTCAGTGACTACTTCTTCCACTGATGCATGTCGCTTAGCCAATATGTTCAACCACATAAGAACCGACCACAACCCGTCTTTCTCACGAATGTGGTTTGACCCCATGCCAGCACTTTCCTCGCCGCATATGGTTACGCGACCTGCATCCAACAGGTTGCCAAAAAACTTCCAGCCCGTTGGTGTTTCGAACAGGTCAATGCCTAGGGACGCTGCGACCCTGTCACACGCGGCGCTGGTTGGCATTGAGCGCGCGATGCCTTTCAAGCCTTCACTATAGGCTGGCACCAAGTGTGCATTGGCGGCGATTATCGCCATACTGTCGGAAGGTGCCACGTACATGTTTTTGCTAACAACCATGTTTCGGTCGCCGTCTCCGTCTGAAGCTGCACCAAGGTCTGGGGCTTGGTCCGACGCCATAAGTTGCATCAGGCTTGCCGCCCATGTTGGGTTGGGGTCTGGGTGGCCGCCCCCGAAGTCGGGCAGTGGGGTGGCATTCATAACCGACCCACTTGCCGCACCCAATCGATCTTCAAATATGGCTTTGGCGTAAGGGCCAGTGACCGCATGCATGGCGTCAAAACATATGGAAAAACCTTGGCTAAACATGTGTGCAATTGCATCAAAGTCAAACAGGTTTTCCATCAATTTCTGGTAATCGGCAACGGGGTCAACAACACGAATGCTCATGGGCCCAAGTTGATAATCGTCAATTATGTCGAGCGGAATGTCGTCTACATCCGCGATCATGTATGCCTTTAAAGTTAGCGTTTCTTGAAACACCAGATCGCTCAAGTTCTCCGGTGCTGGACTGCCGGTGGCGGTGTTAAACTTGACGCCAAAGTCTTTGTCTATACCAGCCGGATTGTGACTTGCCGACAAGATGAACCCGCCGTCCGCTTGGTTCAGGCGTATTAGGTGGGAAGCCGCTGGTGTAGACAATAAGCCATGTTGCCCAACCACGACTTCGGCAACTTTGTTGGCTGCCGC
>JBMYWL010000008.1:0-18023 GCA_049607365.1 Alphaproteobacteria bacterium
AAGTTGGTTGATTTTGACGGCAAGCCAACAACAAAAATTGACTTCACTGTGCCAACTGACGGGTTTGAAGCGCCTTGGGGCATGGCCCAATTCAACTTCATCTGGGACACGGCAAGCGTTGCCACCCCGCCGCAGTCTATGGATGACTTGCTGGCTTGGTCAGGTCAAAACCCGGGTCGTTTGTCCTACCCACGTCCGCCAGACTTCATCGGTTCGACCTTCCTGAAGCAAATTTTGATCGCCAAAGCACCGGATGCATCTGTTCTACAGAAGCCAGTTGATGAAGCTGATTTCGAAGCAACAGCAGCACCGCTTTGGGCGTACCTTGATGCACTTCACCCAAGCCTATGGCGCCAAGGCCGTGAATTCCCAGCCAATGGCCCTGCCCAGCGCCAGTTGCTGGATGATGGAGAGCTTGACGTTATGATGTCTTTCTACCCGTCAGAGGCTGGTTCGCTTGTGAAAGCGGGCAACTTGCCTGAAACCGTTAAGTCATTTGGTTTAAGCGGTGGTACAATTGGCAACACACACTTTGTGGCCATTCCCTACAACGCAGCGGCACGTGAAGGTGCCATGGTTCTTGCCAACTATCTGATGTCAGCTGAAGCACAAGCCACCAAACAAAACCAAGAGTTCTGGGGTGATGCGACTGTGCTTAACGTTGATGCGCTAACTGGCGATGACAAGGCACACTTTGACGCGTTGGACGCAACATCGGCTGTTAACGTTGGCGCTGCTTTGTTGGAGCCCCACCCGTCTTGGATGGTTGAGGTAGAAAAAGCTTGGGAAAGCCGCTACAGCAATTAAAAAATAAGTACTTTTTACGATCCCCGTATTTATGTCGGGGTCCATTCTTGCTTACATGGTTTTGGCAAAGTGGACCCCAGATGAAGTGCGGGGATCGGCAACTGCTAATGTCGAGAACACAGTGTTAAAACTCGTACCGCCATTTGTCATTGGCCTGTTTATACTGCCAATTACAGCCGGATTGATTTTCACGGTTCTTCCCGCTTTCGGTGTTCTGTCACCAGATGTTGCCAGCACATCCCTGTTTCAAGCTTGGCATAAACTTTGTGAATGGCCGGGTTTAGGCTCCAGCTTAAGGGCCACGTTCGTTTCCGGTTTTGGTGCAACTTTTATCGCTTTTGCCCTTGCCTTGGCGATCACCGCAACCTTCATCAACACCCGCGCCTTTGTTGCCATTCTACGCATGCAGCTACCTTTTTTGGCTTTGCCTCATGCTGCTTTGGCAGTGGGGCTCGGCTTCCTAATCGCACCTAGTGGTTGGATCGCCCGTTTGATCAGCCCCCTTTTCACTGGCTGGACACGCCCGCCCGATTTGCTAATCACCAACGATTCACTCGGTCTTTCTTTAATGGTCGGCTTGATCATCAAGGAACTACCGTTTTTGTTAATGATGGTGTTTACGGCCTTAAACCAGGTTAAGCACCGCGACCTGATCAACATGTCACGCGCCCTTGGCTACAAACCCGCCACCGCGTTTTGGCTAAGTGTTTTTCCACAGGTTTATCGACAAATTCGACTGCCCATATTCGCCGTGCTGGCCTATTCACTTTCAGTTGTGGATATGTCGCTTATCCTTGGGCCCGGCAACCCACCCACCTTTGCCGTGCAAATTCTCAAGTGGTTTTCAGATTCTGATTTTTCACTGCGTCCCTTGGCATCCGCGGCGAGCGTCTGCCAGCTGTTCATTATACTTTGGGCAATTGGGTTTTGGATACTTGGCGAAAAACTGATCAAGCTTGTTTCGTTGAAATGGTCTCAATCTGGCGTTCGAAACCGCTTTGCCGCAAGCTCTAAAACTTTGGCTTGGTCCGGCCTTGGGCTTTCTGTCTTTCTCGCCAGCTTTTCACTTCTCACCCTACTCATTTGGACCTTTGCAAAACGTTGGCGTTTTCCAGCCGATCTACCAACAAGTTGGTCATTGAAAACGTGGATGCGCTCGGCGGATTTCATTTGGGAACCGTTGGCACACGCCATTTGTTTCGCGTTCTTCTCCGCCTTGTTGGCACTTCTAATGGCCCTGTTGTGTCTTGAACACGAACAACGACGGGACAAACGCATTTCTAAAGCAGGCTTGGTGGTGCTTTACCTGCCCTTGTTGATTCCGCAAATTTCGTTTCTGTTTGGTGTCAAAGTCTTGGCCGCGCGTTATGGTCAGGACGGCCTATGGTGGACGCTTCTTTGGTCACATCTAATTTTCGTCGTACCATATATGTTGCTAACATTGTCGGAGCCATTTCACGCCATTGACAAACGCTACATTCAAATTGGTTACACGTTGGGTCGAAAGCCTTGGGCAGTGTTCTGGCACATAAAACTACCGTTGATTTTGCCGTCTATCCTGTTTGCAAGCGCTTTGGGTTTTGCCGTGTCTTTCACCCAATACTTACCGACACTCATGCTAGGGGCTGGGCGTTTCCCAACCCTAACGACAGAGGCTGTTGCCCTTGCTGCGGGTGCTGACCGACGTGTATTGGCGGTTTATGCTGTTTTGCAGGCTGCAATTCCTTTAAGCTTGTTTTTGGTCGCATTGGCCCTTGGTCGCCGTAGCGGTGGACGAATAATCGGAGACGTGGAGTGACCGCACAACATTCGTTGAACCTGTCAAAGGTCTGCATTAAAGACGCCAAACAAACCTACATCCATGACCTTAGCCTGAACGTCACAGGCGGCGAGATTTTAAGTTTAATGGGACCGTCCGGCTCAGGAAAATCCACATTGCTAGCCTACATAGCCGGTTTTTTGTCACGCCATTTTACCGCCAGTGGGGACATAAGCATTGATGATGTCACACTGTTGAACCAACCCGCCGAGCAACGTCGGGTTGGCTTGTTGTTTCAAGATGACTTGTTGTTGCCGCACCTTAGCGTCGGACAGAATTTGGCGTTTGGCATCCGCACGCACACACCGGACGGTCAAAAGCGATCAAAGGTGGATCGTAACAATTTAATCGCCCATGCTTTGCAGTCAGCAGGGCTTGAAGAGTTCACGAACCGACGCCCCACCACCTTGTCCGGTGGTCAGCGTGCGCGCATCGCGTTGCTGCGAACCTTATTGTCTGAACCACATGTCTTGTTGTTGGATGAGCCGTTTTCAAAGTTGGACACCAACCTTCGCCAACACTTTCGGAAATTCGTTTATGATGAAGTTCAGAAAAGAGGGTTGCCAACCCTTATGGTCACGCATGATCTGGAAGATGCCTTGGCCATGAAAGGGCCAATACTCGAACTTGGCGTCAAGGGCAGCATAAACCATGTCGAAACAAGCACGCTTCAATCTAACCCAGAGGCTGAAACTTCATGAGCCATATTTTTGAAGCTGTAACCCACGGCATAAGTGTAAAAGTTCGCCCTGTGTTTTTGGCCGATCACTCCGATCCAGCGGAGGCGAAATATGTCTGGGCTTATACAATTGACGTTAAGAACTTGTCTGACCAGACCGTCCAGTTGATCAACAGGCACTGGCTAATCACCAACGCCTTGGGTGGCTTGGAGGAGGTCAAGGGCCCCGGTGTCATCGGTAAACAGCCGACTTTAAAACCCAATGAAGCCTTCAATTACACCAGCTTTTGTCACCTAAAAACAAACTCTGGTTTTATGCGTGGCACTTTTGAGATGCAGCCTCACCCAACGGACCTAAAAGGCGGCACACAACCACAACCGAATTTTCTGATTGAAATTCCGACCTTCAGCTTGGACCAACCAGCTGAGTTTCAGGTTTTGAATTAGGGGGTGTTTTAAAGTAGGACCCCAGACAATGTCCAGAGGACACAAAATCCGGGGTCACAAAACTTAGATCAAAGATCCCCGGACAAGATCCGGGGTCCATATAAACGTTGCTTAGTCTTCGTCGTCTTTTTCGTCGTCGCCAATAACAACTTCCGGCAAAATCGGTCCGTCATCATCATCGTCATCGTCAAGCAATGTTGAATCGTCAGCTGGCTTGCCAAACTCTGAATCATCTTCAAGTTCAACATCCGGCAGATCCGCTACTACATCTTCTTCAGACTCAGCAGTTTTTGCTTCTTCTTTTGGCTTGGAGTCATCAGCAATACGGCTACGACGACGGCTTAGAGTTGCTTCTGGGTCGTACTCGGTTGCACAAGATGGGCAGGTGATCGGGCTTTTGTTCAAGTCGTAGTACTTAACGCTGCAAGACTGACAAATACGCTTAATGCCGAACTCGGCAGCTTGTTCTAGAATTTCTGCTGACAAAAATCTAACTCCAGATGTTTCACCGCTCCTGTTTCAAGGAACGTAGAACGTAAATAATGAAAATTTTCTGAGCGCAATTTCTATTGAAGCCTAACACCTGTCAACAGATACCTGTTCGTGTCCGTATTGATCCATTCGACTGGGACAGGTTTGGTGCTCTTGTGATGGTGTTGTGTTGTTCGCCTAAATCAGATATTTCCTTCTTTAATGATTCCTCTGTTTTTAATGGTTGTCTGTGTCAAAAGCTAATTCTGTCGAGCCTCTCTGTGCCTCCAAATCCGCCAACCTAAAGGGACTTGTTCAAGTTCCCGGCGATAAGTCTATTTCTCACCGCGCACTTATGTTTGGCGCGCTCGCCATTGGCGAGACACGTATTACAGGCTTGCTAGAAGGTGAAGACGTGCTGGGCACAGCGGATGCCATGCGTGCTTACGGCGCAGAAATCCATCGCGAGGAAGACGGCACATGGGTTGCACGCGGGGTTGGCGTTAGCGGCATGCAAGAGCCTGACAATATCATCGACCTTGGGAATTCGGGCACATCCGCCCGCTTGTTGGCAGGACTGGCAGCTGGGAACCCCTTCACCACATTTTTCACTGGTGATGCCTCTCTGAACAAACGCCCAATGAAGCGTGTTATTGACCCTTTGTTGGAAATGGGCGCGACCTTCACCACGCGTAGCGAAGGCCGTTTACCACTGGGCATTACAGGTCCAGAAACGCTATTGGCCACCACTTACGAACTGCCAGTTCCATCTGCTCAAGTGAAATCATGCGTCTTGCTGGCTGGCCTAAACGCACCCGGTGTGACCACTGTTATTGAAAAGGAAGCAACACGCGACCACTCTGAAAACATGTTACGTCATTTCGGTGCAGAGGTCACAGCCACTGAAATAGACGGCAAAAGCCACATATCTATCGTTGGGCAACCTTCTCTTGTTGCAGCTGATATTGTTGTGCCAAGCGATCCTTCTTCTGCTGCCTTCCCGATTGTTGCAGCTTTGCTTGTTCCGGGTTCTGAGATTTGCGTTAAAGGCGTTGGTTTGAACCCAACACGTACGGGTCTCATCACCACGCTGATCGAAATGGGTGGAGACATTAAAATTGAAAACCACCGCGAAGAAGGCGGTGAGCCAGTGGGTGATTTGATCGTCAAACACTCCCAATTGAAAGGTGTGACTGTCCCGCCTGAACGTGCACCGTCTATGATTGATGAGTACCCCGTTTTATCTGTGGCGGCTTCATTTGCAGAAGGTGACACGTTGATGCAGGGTGTTGGCGAGCTTCGCGTTAAAGAATCAGATCGTCTGGCCGCGGTTGCTGCTGGCTTAAAAGCCAACGGTGTCTCATTTGATGAAGGTCCCGAGTCCCTGTTGGTAAAGGGTGGTTCTGGTCATGTAGCTGGCGGTGGCACCGTTGTTACCCACCTTGACCACCGTATTGCCATGTCGTTCCTTGTTATGGGTTTGGCGTCACAAAACCCTGTTTCAATTGATGACGCAGCGCCTATCCGCACGTCCTTCCCCATCTTCGTTGATTTAATGACCAACATCGGTTGTAAGTTCGCCTAATGAGTAGCAACTCTGTGATTAGAGGTTTTGTCATTGCGGTTGATGGTTTAACCGCAGCTGGAAAAGGTACCTTGTCTAAGGCCTTAGCGCGTCATTTTGGCTTTGATCACCTTGATACGGGCCTTTTGTACCGCGCAACTGCAAAAAAAGTGCTGGATTTGGACCTAAGCCCGCTTGAAGCAGCACAACAGCTCACTGCAAGTGATCTTGCTGATGAAGCCAGCCTACGCAACGAAGTCGTGGCGCAGAAGGCGTCAGAAGTAGCGGCTGTTCCTGAAGTTCGAACAGCCTTGATACAGTTCCAGCGTGACTTCGCCGCTAGCCCCAAAGGTGCCATTTTGGATGGTCGCGACATAGGCACCGTCATATGCCCAGATGCCCATGCAAAGTTGTTCGTCACAGCTTCAAGCGAGGTCAGAGCAGAGCGTCGCTATAAAGAGTTGCTGACCAAAGGCCAAAAAGCTATAAAGTCGCGGGTTTTGGCGGACTTAATTGCGCGCGATGCCCGAGACCAACAGCGTGAAGACGCCCCTGCAAAGGCGGCAGACGAAGCACTTGTTCTGGATACATCTGATATGGATGCAGAACAGGCACTGGCCAAAGCACTGGAATTCATTGTTCCCAAGCTTGATTAGATGCTGGTTTGTTAACTACCCATAAAGCCCAAACACGGTCCGGGCTTTTCATCTCTCTTACCGCAACATGGCACCGTGGTCTTGTTGTTCTGAAAGTTAATACTTATGGCTTTTCAAGCCTTTAATTCAACCCCAACCCCTTGTTTCAGCCCTGAAGACGGTTTTGGCGAGTCATTCGCTGACCTATTTGAGGCGACCAGCGAAGATAAGTTAGAAGGCCGTGTTGTTACCGGTACTATCGTCGCTATTGAAAATGATCTGGCCGTCATCGACGTTGGCCTGAAATCAGAAGGCCGCGTTCCTGTTAAAGAATTCGCAATGCCCGGCCAGACTGCAGAATTAAAAGTTGGCGACCATGTCGACATCTTTGTTGAGCGCTACGAAGACAAAAACGGTGAAGTTATGCTTTCCCGTGAAAAAGCGCGTCGCGAAGAAGCATGGATCAAACTTGAAGAGAAGTTCAACGCTCAAGAGCGTGTTGAAGGTGTTATCTTCAACCGTGTTAAAGGCGGCTTTACAGTTGACCTTGACGGCGCTGTTGCGTTCCTACCAGGCTCACAAGTTGACATTCGCCCAGTGAAAGATGTGACACCGTTAATCGGTCAGATGCAGCCTTTCCAAATCCTTAAAATGGACCGTGCACGTGGCAACATCGTTGTTTCTCGTCGTGCCGTTCTTGAAGAGACACGCGCTGAAGCACGTGGCGAGCTTATTTCTAAGCTTGAAGAAGGTCAGGTACTTCCTGGTGTGGTTAAGAACATCACTGAATACGGTGCGTTCGTTGACCTAGGCGGTGTTGACGGTCTTCTACACGTGACTGACATTTCTTGGCGTCGCATTAACCACCCACGTGAAATGTTGACAATCGGTCAGCAGGTTCAGGTTCAGGTTATCAAGTTCAACGCTGAAACACAGCGTATCAGCCTTGGCATGAAGCAGCTTGAAACAGATCCATGGGATGGTGTTGACGTTAAATACCCAATCTCTGGCAAGTTCTCTGGCCGTGTTACCAACATCACTGAATACGGTGCGTTTGTTGAGCTGGAAGCTGGTATTGAAGGCTTGGTTCACGTTTCTGAAATGTCTTGGACAAAGAAGAACGTACACCCTGGCAAAATCGTTTCTACCAGCCAAGAAGTTGACGTTGTTGTTTTGGACGTTGATTCAAGCAAGCGTCGCATTTCACTTGGCCTGAAGCAAACTATGGACAACCCATGGGCATCGTTTGAAGACAAGAACCCAATCGGCTCTGTTATTGAAGGTGAAGTTAAGAACATCACTGAATTTGGCTTGTTCATTGGTCTTGACGGCGAAATCGACGGCATGATCCACTTGTCTGACCTTGACTGGAACCGTTCTGGTGAAGACGCAGCAGCGGACATCAAGAAGGGCGACATGGTTAAAGCGAAGGTTCTCGACATTGATGTTGAGAAAGAGCGCATTGGCCTTGGTATCAAGCAGTTGGAAGAAGATCCATTTGCAGAAGCACTTGATGATCTGAAACGTGGTGCGGTTGTTACCGGTACTGTTGTTGACGTTATCGACAACGGCATTGAGCTTGAAATCTCTGACAAGGTTACTGGCTTCATCCGTAAGGCTGACTTGGCACGTGACCGTGATGATCAACGTCCAGATCGTTTCGCTGTTGGCGAGAAAATCGACGCGAAGATCACATCTATCGATGCGAAGACACGCAAAATTGGTCTTTCTATCAAAGCTCTACAGGCTGATGAAGAGAAAGAAGCAATGGCTGAATTCGGCTCATCTGACAGCGGCGCGTCACTTGGTGACATTCTTGGTGCTGCTTTGTCACAAGGCAAAAAAGACTAAGTCTTTAAGCCACACACCAGTTTAACAACTGGTTCGATCATACACAGAACCCTCGCTAATCATTTTGGCGGGGGTTTTGTTTTGCCTTCAGTCAATTTGCAAAATTCAAACTAGGATTTTCAAATTCGTAAAGTTGCTTTCTAAATGTTGTGTTGAGGTAAAGAGCCCGCGCAACACTTAGTTACGCCAAAAGCACACAATTGGCTTGGTACGGTTGTAAATTCATTTTTTTCTCATCAAATTCAACGTTCTCTTCAGAAATTCTATGATTACACAATTGGTCTGCTACTTGCAGTTGTTAATCATGGAGTATTTTCTAGTAATTGCAGAAATTTGTATTCTTTTCATACACGCATGATTCTGAAGATATGGAATTTTTAGAGGCCTTATCCACTTGGTCGTCAAGGCCATAAGTGGGTAAGTGAGGAACAATGAAAAACAGGTTATTATATATTGCAGGCTTTGCCACCATACTTGCAACTTCCACCAATGGAGGGGTTGCAAGGGTCGAAGCTAATGAAACAACGGCCGCCAAAGGTACGTATCAACAAGAGTATGATCGTCTTTGGTCCTATTATAACAGCGACGCTTTTAAACAGGCTTATCAGGACTCTTATATTCAAGCGCTGAAGGCACGCGGCCTGTACACCAACCAAGGTGCGAGACAAGGCATTCCAAAAGCGGTAAACGCGCCGATTCAGGCATCAGTAAACACACAGGTACAATTCATACCGCCTGTCAGACAAGCTACCAGTGTGCCCATGCTTCAAGCCTATTCCAAACCAACACAGGTTAGTGCCTTTGCAGCCTATCAACAAGGGGGGCCATATGGTCAGGCAATATCGGCACGCACTGCACGACAATTTTCCCAGCATCATTTAACGACCCAGCAACACCTGTCCAAGGGTGCGAGCCAAGTAAACGGGCAAACCGCTGGCCACTATTCAATTAATGCTGACCAAGGGCATGGTTCAAACCCGCAACCGCTCGCTGGAACGTATGACGCAGATTATGCGTCACAACCCATCATCGAAATTCCGGCAGATCAAGAAGTGTTCTTGGAGGTTGTGGCAGAAGTTCAGCCCGAACAAAACCCCGTACGCCAAGCTCTGCCAAGTGCTGAACAAGAAGTTCGAGGTATTGGGTATGTAAGTGCAAAATTAGGCTTGGGCAGATTGCCCACTGATACCTATGTGGACTCCAGCGGTGACCATTTGAAACTTGAACATAAAGACAGTTTCAGCGGGTCGCTTGCTGCTGGACTTTATTTAAATGACCTGAAATCAATGTTTCCAAGTGGTTTCAGAACAGAGCTTGAAGTTGCAATGCTTCAAGCGGCGGTTAAATCTGCCTCCGGTACAGCTGCGGCTGCAACCATTGGCGGAACACCGGCAATCCCAGCTAATCCACCGCTTCCAGCTGTCCCGGCCATCCCTGGAATTACGACACCGCCACCAGCACCGACCGGAAACCGCACACTCCTCGCTGGCATGGTTAACATTGCCTATGACATGGACACAGGAACCCGCTTAACGCCTTACTTGGGTATTGGTGCCGGAATTTCAAAAGTTAGTGGAGACGACTACGTCTACACCAACCTGTCTATTAAAACTGACGGAAACTTTGCCTTAACCGCACAGGCTTTCGGTGGTCTTAAATACAGACTAAGCGACAGGCTTACTTTTGACTTGGGCGCACGATATTTGAATGCGCACAATGCTATTCAATCTTCAAACGACAGCGAGGTCATAGAAACTTCTGCGTCTGTTTTTGAAGGTAATGCGGGCATGAGCATTCATTTTTAAGGCTTGCTCTCTATGCCCCTTGCCCCCTAGAGCCTGTTGTTGCTTCCATGCTCTAGGGGTTTTCACAACCTTATCAGCCGTTAAGTAGCTGAAGAAATATGTCTATTTCTTCGTCACAAACCTTTGCAAGATCATGTTTGGTACGTGCAGCTTCCATACTCCAAGCTGCAAGATTTGCACGTGGTTCTTCGTCCAGAGAAATAGCTTCCTTAAGGCAGGTGACCAAAGCACCAACATCCCCCGGTGGGAACAACCATCCGGTTTCATGGTGTAGAATTTGCTCGGGTGCCGACCCGTGATTTGCCGCAATACACGCTTTGCCAAGGCACATGGCTTCAGCAATTGAACGTATGAAACCTTCGGGTTCAATGGAAGTTGAAACCACTGCATCAGCTAACCCATAAACTGTTGGCATATCCTGCGGTTCATGGATTATTTTAATTCTATCGCCCATTTTCCAGCGTTTTAGCAATTTTTCCAAGTCCTGCGCATAATCCTTTTCCTGATCACCGTAGGTGAAAATCAGACCATAAGGATTAGTCTCAGACATGCCTTTTATTGCTTCAATGAACAGGTGGTGGCCTTTCCAGAAAGACAAACGCCCCGACATGACGAACACGGGTCTGCCTGCCACCAAACCAAGCTTGTTTCGAAGGTCCATGACAGCTTGAGGATTTACAGCCGTCGGGCTGAACCTGTATAGGTCGACCCCGCGAGGGATCAGGCTCAATCGCTCACTTGGTACACCATAAAACTTTTGCACATGGTCATAAACGTATTGGCTGGGCACAATGACCCTATCGCCTGATGCCAAAACCCCGTTAAAGCGATGTTGCTTGTCAGACTTAACATCATATATGGCATGGAAGTAGGTGACAAAAGGCAACTTGTATAAGTGTGCCGCGGCCTTTGCCGCATGCGCAGGTGCGCGAGATCTGGCAGCGATGACATTTGGCCGAAAGCCACTGCAAATGTCTTTCACCCTTTTTTTGTTCACCATGTTGACGATTGGCCCTGCCCTGTTCAAGTCGGCATAGGCATGAATGGCTTCAATTTTCTTAAGCTCGTTGGCCAACGGTCCGCCTGAGCTGGTAACCAAAATTTCAGCTCCGTATGACTTTGCCACTTGTGCAATCGACAGAGCGTCTTGCTCAGAATCACCAAATGACATGCTTCCTTGAGCCTGAAGAAGTCTTAACTCCTGCGCCAAGGTCGCTGGGTTTTGATACCCCTTTCGTTTTGCCAATACGCTATGTGTCTGCCCCTGAGCGCTAGGGTGAAAAGTCGACACAGTCGCTGAAACCTCATCAACGATCGCATGGTCAAACCGATTAAACTGATCAAAGTCGTTGATTGTGCTTGATACTTCCACAATCGCACTTAGGTTCTCGGCACTTTTCGTACGTGTTTTTTTCGAGGGCTTTAGTAAGCGTCTATTGCTTGCCATTCAGGGTGCATTTACTTTTGGACAGTTTCAGGGTTCAAAGAAATGACCCATTTTTCTATTAGTCATAAGATATGCCACAAATACTTACAAGACCCGACGGCACCAAGCTTGTATATGAGCAGGTGATCGCCCAAAAAAACACCACGAAAACCACCGCAAATCCAACCCTGATTTTTTGCGGTGGCTTTGCTTCCGACATGCAAGGTAGCAAAGCTTTGGCTGTGTGTAATTACGCTCAGCAAAATGGGCTGGGGGCAATTCGATTTGATTACTTCGCCCACGGCGGGTCCGTCGGTGACTTTGCCGACGGCAGCATTGGCCGATGGTTGGACGATACACTGGCCATTATTGATGAGGTCTGTCAGGGACCCTTCATTTTGATTGGCTCCAGCATGGGCGGGTGGATCGCCACATTAGCAGCCAGAGCAAGACCAGAGCGTTTGGCGGGTCTGTTGTTGTTAGCAGCTGCACCAGACTTCACACGGCGGCTTATGTGGGCGCAAATGCCACCAGAAATGCAAACCACCTTGATGGAGCAAGGTTTTGTCGAACAGCCCAACGACTACTCTGACGAGCCGTACAAAATCTACAAAAAACTCATCGTTGAGGCAGACGCCCATATGGTGCTTGATCAGGAGATTGCAATTTCATGCCCTGTTCGTCTGATCCACGGCATGAAAGACACGGACGTGCCTTGGCAATTGGCGCATGAGTTGATTGATTTAACGACTTCAACCGATGTCGAAATGACCTTGGTGAAAGAAGGCGACCATCGTCTGTCAACCGACGCTGACCTTGCGCGTCTACGCAAAACATTGGGTGAGTTGGTGACCTTGGCTTAAAGCCCTAGTCCATATCCTTAACCAAAACCTGCAGGGCGTCACGGTAAGTTGGGTACTTTAACTTTACACCCAACACGTCGCGTATCTTGGCACTGGAAACACGCTTGTTGTCACTGTAAAAACTGCGCGCCATGGGCGTCATGCTGTCGGGGTCGAAGTCAACCAATGGCGGCGGGTCCATGCCCAACAAATCTGCGGCGTAAGCTATGACATCTTGCGGCGGTGCTGACTCCGTATCACACACGTTATAAACTTCAGGCTTAAAAGGTTTTGCAACAGGTGCTTTTATGGAGGCAATCAAGGTTGCGGCAATGTCGTCCACGTGTATGCGGCTGAACACCTGCCCCGGTTTGTCGATACGTTTGGCTTTACCCTTTTTCAACGATACCAGCGCATTTCGCCCTGGACCGTAAATGCCCGCCAACCGAAACACATGGTTTGGCACACCCGTGTTCGTCCACATGTTTTCAGCAGCCACACGACGCTTTCCACGCTTGCCCGTTGGTGCAACTGGTGTCTCTTCAGTCACCTCAGCACCGTCATGGTTGCCGTAAACCACGGTGGTCGAAAGATAGCCAAACCAAACCGGACGTGCGTCTGCAACCCAGCCCTTAAAACGGTCGAATATGGGGTCTTTCCAATCGAGTTCTTGGGACTGATCAACCTCACACACGGATTGTGGCTCAACGTCCATTAAGGGGACAGATTGCAGTATATGACTTGCTTGATTGAGACGCTGCAAAATACGCCCGATGCGCGCGCCTTCGTGATACACAAAGGTTTCTATGCCTTCTTTGGCCAAGGCATCTGCCTTTACTTGGGTTCGAACAGTACCTGCGACTTCCCAACCTTCAGCTTTCAGTTGCCGAAGCGTTGCCAGAGCTGAATAGCCCAAGCCAAAGCAGAATATGTTTTTCGACTTTTCGGTCATAATCAAAAAAATCCTTTAGCGAGACTTATCGTCAGCGTTAAAACCCAAATATCCTTGGCAACCAAACTGGTTAAACAGCTTCGCCAAATAATCTCGACGACGCCCAAGGGCTTTGGCTTCTTTCCAGTCAGTTTCTGAAATGTCCATGTTCAAAGCCAAGGGAACGGCAAGACCAAGGAAAACGTTTTTTGTGTGCTTATCACTGGCCAACGCGTGTTTTTGACCAGCACGCAGGTTTGTGGAATAAATTTCAGACTTTAATTCAAGGCAAGACTTACTGGCGTCACCCACGTGTCGAACGGGGGCTAAATTCGCCTCGCGCTTTGCACCGGCACAAGCCGAAACACTCAGCAAAAGCAATAAACATACAGCCACGTTTTTAATGGCCAAAAACTTATGACCTGCGCTTCTCACTTCTTATCACACGTCCAGATTGGCAACTTCAAGTGCATTGGTCTGAATAAACTCACGACGTGGTTCAACCACTTCGCCCATTAGGGTGGAGAAAATACTCTCTGCTGTTTCCGCTTGGTCGATGCGAACCTTCAACAAGGTACGCGCATCCGGGTCGAGTGTTGTTTCCCACAACTGGTCAGGGTTCATTTCGCCCAAGCCCTTATAACGGCTGATCGCTTGGCCTTTACGGCCCAAATCAGAAACGGTTGTTGCCAGCGCGCATGGGCCGGAAATGTGGTGATCATCGTCCTTAACGCGCAAAACAGCAGCACCACTAAGCGCTTCGATGACACGGGTGTCCAAACCACGCAGGCGTCTGGCTTCCACGCTGTTCATGTGTACGCGGTCCAAACGGTGAACCGATGTCACACCGCGCAAAGTACGCTGGAACACAAAGCCATAGTCTTCATCAACCTTAACTTCCCAACCCTTTTCGTACGTCTGCTCCAAAGCATCCATACGCTCGGCGATTTTACCAGCCAATGCTTCAGCACGTGGTCGGTCGTTCAAAATCTCAAGGTCCAATGCTTGTGACAAATAAGCCTGTTCAACAGCCGCCATAGAACCCACACGTCGACCAAGCACATCCAAAGAGCGTCGCGCGACAGCAGCTTGGGTTGACAGGTCAAACAGGTCATCACCTGCGAGCTGTTCACCGCCCGAAGTCGTCAACAATGCATCTTTAACGCCTTCACGCATCAAGAACGCATCCAAGGCAGTTTCATCTTTCAGGTAGGTTTCAGCGTTACCGCGTTTGGCGCGGAACAAAGGTGGTTGGGCAATGTACAAATACCCACGCTCAATCAATTCCGGCATTTGACGGTAAAAGAAAGTCAAAAGCAGCGTACGAATGTGCGCACCGTCAACGTCCGCATCCGTCATTAAAACAATTTTGTGGTAACGCGTTTTGTCGGCGTTGAATTCTTCACGACCAATGCCCGTACCCAAGGCAGAGATAAGCGTGCCAATTTCCTGACTGGAAATCATCTTGTCAAAGCGTGCACGTTCAACGTTCAGAATTTTACCACGCAGCGGCAAAATCGCCTGATATTTACGGTCACGCGCCTGTTTTGCAGATCCACCAGCTGAGTCACCCTCCACGATAAATATTTCGCGAACCGCTGGATCTTTGGATTGGCAATCCGCCAGTTTCCCGGGCAAGGTCGCAACATCAAATGCAGATTTTTTGCGTGTCAACTCGCGAGCCTTACGTGCGGCTTCACGAGCCACTGCCGCTTCCAGCACTTTACCAACGACAATTTTACCTTCAGCAGGGTGCTCTTCAAACCACTGCTTCAAACGATCATTCACAACCGATTCCACGATTGGGCGAACCTCTGACGACACGAGCTTGTCTTTCGTCTGGGACGAGAATTTCGGGTCCGGCACCTTAACCGATACGACACATGTCAAGCCTTCGCGTGCGTCTTCACCCGACAAGGCAACCTTCTCTCGCTTGGCAAGACCAGACTCGTTGGCATATGCATTCACCTGACGCGTTAAAGCGCCACGGAAACCCGCCAAGTGCGTTCCACCATCACGCTGAGGAATGTTGTTGGTAAAACACAAAACGTTTTCGTGGTACGAATCTGTCCACTCCATCGCAACTTCTACAACAACGTCATCTTTCTCTGTCATGAAAAAGATTGGCTCCGGCACCATGGCGGTTTTGTTGCGGTCGAGGTATTTAACAAACTCTTTCAGGCCACCATCGTAGTGCAATTCCCGACGGGTCGACGCGACATCATCAGCGCGACCGTCTTCCATGACAATACGAACACCAGAGTTCAAAAATGCCAGCTCGCGCAGACGATGCTCAAGCGTCGCAAACACAAACTCCACATTGGTGAATGTTTCAGTCGAAGGTAGAAACGTAACCTGCGTACCGGTTTGTTCACCCGCACTTCCGGTAACCGTCAACGGGCCGACGCTGTCACCGTGCGCAAAGCTCATTTCATGAACATCGCCATTGCGCCAAATTTTCAAATCCAGCTTAGATGAAAGTGCGTTCACAACCGAAACACCTACGCCGTGCAAACCGCCAGAAACTTTGTAGGAGTTGGAGTCAAACTTACCACCCGCGTGTAGCTGGGTCATGATCACTTCAGCAGCAGAAATCCCCTCTTCCGAGTGCATGTCCGTTGGAATGCCGCGACCATTGTCACGTACCGTGACCGAACCTTCAGGGTTTATGCAGACGTAAATTTCATCGCAATGCCCCGCCAAAGCTTCGTCAATCGCGTTGTCGACAACCTCGTACACCATGTGGTGGAGACCTGTGCCGTCGTCCGTATCGCCAATGTACATGCCCGGGCGCTTACGCACAGCCTCCAGACCGCGTAAAACCTTAATGGAATCAGCGCCATAATCTTCGCTATCGGCCGGGTTATCAGCTGGTGAATTTCCATCCGATGGTGCGAAATACGGTGTCGCGAGGGTCGACAGGAAATCAAATTTAAAAGACATGCTATGCTTCCATGTGGTGCTGTTCTGGCATAAATTGATTTATGTCAATAATATCAATGACTTAAAATATAACTTAAGTCGAAAATTTTGACAAAACCGGAGCCATGTTAATTCTTGCGATTATAGCTGTAATGAGGTCTGAGGGCAAATTTCTTAGTAAGTAATTTGCAGGATAAATCAGACATAAGATAAGGACTGGGCGGCAACCTGAATAAAGCTGCCTTTACCTTCCAGCGCTTCGAACGCGCGCCGGTCTGTTCCTGTCAATATGGCCTGTGCGCCCATGTCAACCAAGGCTTCAAACAAAGCACTGCGACGGGCTTCGTCAAAGTGAGCGGCCACTTCATCGAGCAAAAATATGGGTAAGCGGCTCTGGTCTTGTGACATCAGCCGTCCATGGGCCAAAAGCAAAGCAACCAACAGGGCTTTTTGCTCCCCTGTTGAACAATCTGCCGCAATACGTCCGTGGTCCGCATTCCAAACCAATAAGTCAGTCGTGTGCGGCCCCAAGGTTGCCCGACCCAAGTCTCTGTCCCGACCACGGGCATTTTCCAAATCTTTGCGAAACCTGTCCTCAAGCACCAAAGATTTTTCCTGGTCAAGCGCGCGTTCCAAACTTCCATCAAGCGAGCATGACCCACCCGGGAAAGGTTTTTGTCCGACTGAGAAAATAGGTGCAAGCTGCCGGCAGTATGAACGCCGCGCCGCTGCAATTGCCAACCCATGGCGCACCATGGAATCTTCCAATGATGACAACCAGGTTGGGTCTGCTGATTGATTGCTGGCTTTGGCGTGTTTTAACAGGCGGCCACGCTCTCGCATTGCGTATAGGTAAGCAGCAAGTTCTGACGCGTGCCCGGGGTCAAGAGCCATAACCAACTGGTCCAAAAACCCACGTCGCTCTGACACGGCACCAACAAAAATACCGTCCATGCGGGGGGTCAACCAGAGTATGGAAACATAAGCAGGCAAGCTGGACTGGCCGCGCAGCGTTGTGCCATCGACCCTTAAAACCCGCCGCTCGCCTTTGGAAAGCTCAAGCCCTGTGCCCATCTGGTGCTGACCCAAGGGGGTTTTCAGTTGGGCTGAGACAGCCCACGATCCACTTGCTGTTTGTTGAACCGGTAACGCAGCACCATCAGGCACTGCTGCAAGTTTCGTTGGAGTATGTGGGCGGTGCGGCAAATCAGCCGCAGCTGCCTTACGTAAACCTTTGCCCGGTGCAAACAGAGACAGGGCTTCAAGAAAATTGGTTTTTCCAGCGCCATTGGCACCAATTAAAACGCTGACACCGGGGTTCAAGTCAATGTGACACTCTGGGTAAGAGCGAAAAGACTGAACCCTGACCGAACCAAACCAACAGGCTTTTGATGGCGCTTCCAACTCAACTCCCAATAAGGTCTAAATTAGACCCGCATCGGCATGAGAACGAACACAGATGCCTCGTCTTCAGCGTTTTTCACCAAAGTCGGAGACACAGAATCCATCATTTCAAATGTCATGTCCGCACCACCAATCAAGCCAGTGATATCCAGCAGATAACGTGCGTTAAAGCCGATTTGAATTTCTGGTCCGTCATAAGCAACTTCCAACTCGTCACTGGCGGTGCCAAGCTCTGGCGAGTTTGCCGTAACCACTGCCATACCGGGCTTTGCTTCCAGCTTCACAGCTCGGCTTTTCTCTGACGAAATGGTTGCCACACGGTCCACAGCATCCTGAAAAGCACGCGCCGGAACGGTCATCATTTTGTCGTTACCCTTGGGGATAACACGTTGGTAGTCAGGGAACGTTCCGTCGATCAGT
>JBMYWL010000009.1:0-17257 GCA_049607365.1 Alphaproteobacteria bacterium
GACGAGACGATTAGAATCATCCAAGTCCGTGATAATTCGCGAAACACGTTGGTGATACAACTTTCCAGCTTCGGTCAGGCTGACTTTACGTGTGGTGCGGTTAAACAACTGAACCGCAAGATCATCTTCCAATTGAGATATTTGACGCGAAACGGAAGAAGGCGCCATGCCAAGCTGGCGACCAGCTTCAGAAAAGTTGCCAAGTTCTACGACACGAACAAAAGCCCGCAATCCAAGTAAGTTATCCATATTTATCGCCACCAAGGTGTTGGAAGTCATTTGTGCGCTATACGCACAAATATTGTGACTCATTAGGGTATTCCAAATCAAATGGCAAGGTATTAGGTTTCAAACATACCCAAGAAAGACAGCATTTCTTCTTTCAACGTCTCTTCATTAAAGCCCTTAAACGTAAAGGACCGAGCTCATGGCTTCACAACAATTCAAAGCCCCATCACACGACGAGATCAACACTTACGTGCGTCTTGGCCGCCAGCTTCAAGCACAAGCATTTGCAACATCAATGCGCAAACTTACTTCAATTCCGGCTGCTTTGTTCCGCAAGTAAGCCCGAACACCAGTCTACACGACTAAATCAAACCCCACGCCTTCCCACGCACATGTTTATAAAACACGTTTTAGTTCGGGAATGGTTGCGGGGTTTGTTTGTTTGAACTAGAGATTGCATCAGTATTATCGACGCATCAATTGGATTTCTAAGTGGAAACACCAATAACTTATCAAGACCTTTTTCTGCCCGTTGAAGATGGTCAACTTGCCATCGCATTTTGCCCTGCGGCAGAAAAGTTTTCTGACCAGCCGCCGATCATTTTGTTTCACGGCAACGGCATGAATGGATGGTGCCACCGCCGCATTCTTGAAGACTACGTTGGCTTACACCCCATATATCTGGTTGATTTCCGTGGCCATGGATTGTCAAGCGCACCTGCATCTGCTGACCTTAAAAATTGGGACGTGTTTTACGCCGATGCCGAACAGGTTTTGGCATTTGCAAGCGAACGGCACCCCGACCTTAAACCGCACATAATCGCACACTCGCTTGGTGCATTGGTCAGCATCGAAATGTTGAACCGTGGCTTTGAATTTACATCCATGAACCTTATCGAGCCCGTCTTGCTAAAACCTTGGGAAGTTCATGGCGTCAGATTTGCGCAAAAATTTGGTCAAAACTCCGACCGCATTCGCCAGTTAAACCCAAAAGTCCGCCAAGCGTTAAAGCGTCGAAGTGGCTGGGCAACCAGGGGTGAGGTTGAGCAATCCTACAAGCGTAAGTCATTCTTCCGCGCTTTCGATCCGCAAGTTCTGACTGATTATTTAGACCGTGGACTTAAAACCGTTGATGGCAAAGTCGTGCTAAGCTGTACGCCAGAGTTTGAAGCGCAGATTTTCCATCATCTGGACACGCGGGTGGTTTCCAAAACCAATATTAGGTGTCCCAAGGTGACTGTTATTGTTGGAGAGACAGAATCAACCACCGTGTCAAAACAGGGCCGTAGGATTCTGGCAAAGCGATTCCCTGACGCACTTGTTAAAAACATGCCAGATCAAGGGCATTTCATGCCTTTCAACGTGCCTGATCAGGTTAAAGCCCTGCTAAACATATGAATCGCCTGTCGATTCAAGCCGCATACCACCTTTGAGGTGCTACGCAAGACGTTCAGACCAGTCTGGACTTGATAAGCAGCCCAAAGTCACGTATTCATCCAGCCTAATTTGCTGAACTGGTTGTTTTGCGAAGCCCCGTACCAATGTTTGCGGGACAGCGTTTAAAACAAATGAAGTTCCGCATTCCCAAGTTTTTGAGTTTGATAGAGAAATTCCATGGCAGTTCCAAAGTCTAAAATCACCAGATCCCGTCGCGGCATGCGTCGTTCACACGATGCTCTTAAGAACGCTTCATACACAGAGTGTACAAGCTGCGGTGAGCAAATGCGCCCACACCACGTTTGCGCATCTTGCGGTTCTTACAAAGGCCGTGAAGTAGTGGCACTAAGCTCTTAAGCTTATTACACACTCACACACCATACTTAGAGAAGGGCAATAAAGATGGCCATTAAACCCATTCACATTGCCCTTGACGCGATGGGTGGCGACGACGCCCCCGACATCGTTATTAAAGGTGCGGCTCGCGCACTGAAGCGCTACCCTTCTGTGCGTTACACAATCTTTGGTGATAAAGCGATCATCAACCCGATGATCGACGCTTTGCCAGAGCTTGCTGAAGCCAGCACCATTCGTCACACCGACCAAAAGGTTTCTGCCGAAGGCAGCGTGAAGCAAGCTTTGCGTCAGCGCGATACGTCAATGCGTCTTGCTGTTGAAGCCGTGAAGAACAAAGAAGCGGACGCCGTGGTTTCCGCTGGCAGCACTGGTGCCTTGATGGGTATTTCATACCTGTTGCTAAAAACCTTACCTGGAATCGAACGCCCCGCAATTGCATCTTTCTTTCCGACATTGCGCGGCGAAGCCTGTATGTTGGACTTAGGTGCAAATGTTCAGTGTTCGGCACGCAACCTTGTTGAATTCGCCATTATGGGCAATGTGTTCGCAAGCTTGGCTTTGGGTGTTAAATACCCCTCCTATGGCTTGTTGAACATTGGAACTGAAGCCAGCAAGGGTCTTGACTACATTAAAGACGCTGCACAAAAAATTCAGGACATAAACGAGCGAGCTGGACCCGATGGCGGCATTCCCGGCAAATACGTTGGTTATGTTGAAGGTGACGCCGTTACCGCTGGAAATGTGGATGTTATTGTAACAGACGGTTTCACAGGCAACGTCGCCCTGAAAATGGGTGAAGGCACAGCCAAACTGACAACCGAGTACATTCGCCGAACCTTTAGGGCTTCATTGATGGCCAAAATTGGTTATGTTTTTGCCGCACGTACATTCCGTAAATTACGTTTACGTTTGGACCCGCGCCGTTACAACGGTGCTATTTTGCTTGGTTTGAACGGCGTGTCTGTCAAAAGCCATGGTGGTACGGATGAAATTGGCTTTGCAAACGCCATTGGTGTTGCAGTTGATTTGGTTGAAGGAAAAGTTCAAGAATCCATCAGCCAAGAACTGGCCAAACTGGCGCCTGTGCTTCAATCTGAAGCCTAATAAACAAGACGTTCGGGCCAACAGCTGCCCTTTTGGTCCGCTAATTGGTGCTAAACCCTTCATTTATCAGCAGTTTTCTCTGTTTGAGATAAAGCAACGTTTGACCGTCTGAATAGAAGTTTCTATTCTGCCGCTTCATTGTATTGCTTTTAGAAGAAGAGATCGTTTTGTCTGTCGAGACCATTACCCGCGCAAATTTGGCTGAGTCACTTTATGAGCAAGTTGGCTTGTCACGTAATGAGTCGTCCGATTTGGTTGACGCTGTTCTTGGGCATATTTCAGATGCGTTGATGGACGGCCAAACTGTTAAGATCTCCTCATTTGGTTCTTTCTCAAGTCGTGACAAAGAAGAACGCATTGGTCGAAACCCAAAAACTGGTGAAGAAGTGCCAATTACACCGAGACGCGTTTTGGTGTTCCGTGCCAGTCAAGTTCTTAAAGCCCGTGTAAATCATGAAAGCGCCGAAGGCCTTGATGACGGCTTCGACGACTAGGACGCTTTTTCATGGCAGAAGCAAAACAAAAATCCCCAAGCGCTTTTCGGACAATCTCGGAAGCAAGTGACGAATTAAACGTTCCACAGCACGTGCTGCGCTTTTGGGAAACCAAATTCAGCCAGATCCGTCCGCTAAAGCGCGGCGGACGACGACGTTATTACCGTCCCGAAGATTTGGCGCTGTTGGTATCAATTCGGGATCTGCTTTACGATAAGGGCTACACCATAAAAGGCGTTCAACGTCTATTGAAAGAGGGTGCTGCGGGTCGCAAGGTTTCTGCCGATGAAACCGAAAACCAAGACCACTTGCCAGCGGCGGCACTGCCAAAGCTTCAAACCTCTGTACCAGCGACATCCAAACCACTGAAGCCAGCTGACAAAAGATACAGCCCGTTTTCACGTGACGACATTATCGCGGCACAAGACTCGCCCGACGCGATTACCTTCAGCCCTTCGCGCGCGACCTTACAATCAAGTATCGTCGAGCTTAGGCAGTTGCAAATCCGAATGCGGAATCTGGCACAGGCGGCGAGCTAAGGCCACGTGTCCAACGACAACCTCCAGACCTTTATTGACGAAAAACCGCCCAAAGACAGCATAACCTGCATTTTTGGACCAACCGCAAGCGGGAAATCTGCGGCAGCCATTGGCGTGGCCCAAGCCCATAAGGGTGTCATAGTCAACGCTGATTCCATGCAGGTGTACAAAGAACTTCGCAGTTTAAGTGCCCGCCCCTCGGTTGAGGAAGAAGCCATGGCCCCGCACAGGCTATATGGCTATTTGGACGGAAAATCAGCTTGCAACGCCGCGCAATGGGCGGCCCAAGCCAACGCAGAAATTGAAAAGATAAAGGCCAATGGTCAGCACCCAATTGTAATTGGCGGAACGGGCTTGTATTTCCGGGCCTTGTTAGAGGGCTTGTCCCCCATTCCTACTGTGGATGAAAAGGTCGAAACACGGGTTCGGGCTTTTTCCAACGATGCACTCGACGCGACCTTATCCATTACAGGTGAAACACATCTTAAAGACCAGCAGCGTAAAAAACGCGCTGTGTCAGTTTATATTTCAAGCGGTAAGCCCTTGGCACACTGGCAAGCAATTGAACCAACCCCAACCAGTTACACCTATCGATTTGCGATACTTTGGCCCGAGCGTGAAGCCTTGTACGCCAGAATAAACCAGCGTTTCGAACAAATGATCCGTCATGGAGACGCTTTGGAAGAAGTTCGCGAATTGGCCGCACTGGGCTTGTCAACCGAAGCACCTGTGATGCGCGCGATTGGTGTGCCAGAATTAATCGCTCACCAACGCGGTCAGTTGGATTTGGAAGCGGCAATCGCTCTGGCTCAGCAAGCAACCCGCCGATATGCCAAACGCCAGTTCACATGGATGCGTTCCGAAAAAGAAAAGCGTCAAAATGACCCGAACTTTCGGTTGGTTGAACTTTAACGGCGGACCCTTCGCTGGACTAAATTCAATGCCTCAATTCAAATCTAATTTAATTACTGAAACTTGTAATTATATTACCGCATTGCTGGCATGATCAGGTTGAAAATTAGTCAAGATCGCTTGAGCCCTGCTCTAGAATCACATATATTCGCGTTTCTAGCCTGAATTCTAACCTGCAGGAGTTTGCCATATGGCCCCTTCCATGACACCAACTCAAACTGAAGCACGTTCCGGTGCTGATACCATTCTAAAATGTTTGATTGATCAAGGTGTGGAAGTCGTTTTTGGTTACCCAGGTGGTGCGGTCCTGCCGATTTACGACGCCATTTTCAAGCAAAACCACATTCGTCATATTCTTGTTCGTCACGAGCAAGCTGCCGTTCACGCAGCTGAAGGTTATGCGCGTTCTACAGGTAAAATTGGCGTTGTTCTGGTGACTTCTGGCCCAGGCGCAACCAATGCCGTGACTGGATTAACCGACGCTTTAATGGACTCAATTCCAATTCTTTGCATGACGGGTCAAGTGCCAACCCACTTGATTGGTAATGATGCGTTTCAGGAAGCTGACACAGTTGGCATTACACGCCCTTGTACGAAGCACAATTATTTGGTTTCGGATGTGGATAAGCTGGCCCAAACCATGCACGAAGCGTTTTACGTTGCCAAAACAGGTCGTCCGGGGCCCGTTGTAATCGATTTGCCAAAAGATGTTCAGCAAAACCCGACAGAGGTTTATGTTGACCCGTCAGAGATTAAACACCGCACATACAACCCGCAAACCACACCAGTTGATGCGAAAATTGAAGCGATATACGAGCTTCTCGTATCGGCGAAAAAGCCAATTATTTACGCAGGCGGTGGTGTTATTAACTCTGGACCAGCTGCTTCAGACGCACTTCGTAAACTTGCCAAGCTGACAGGTTTTCCGGTTACCAACACCCTTATGGGTTTGGGGTCATTCCCGGCCAGTAATAAGCAATTCCTTGGAATGCTGGGCATGCACGGAACTTACGAAGCGAACTGGGCCATGCACGACTGTGACGTCATGCTGAACGTTGGTGCACGTTTTGACGACCGTATTACCGGTAAACTGGACGAATTCGCCCCCTACTCCAAGAAAATCCACATCGACATTGACCCATCATCAATCAACAAAACAGTCATGGTCGACTTGCCGGTTATTGGTGACTGCCAAAAGGTGTTGGACGCGGTTAATGCCCTTTGGGAAAAGCGTAAACCAAAGCAAGACGCTACCGCCTTGGCTGATTGGTGGAAGCAAATTGAAGAATGGCGCGCCGTAGATTGCTTGAAGTACGAACAAGACCCTGACGGGGAAATTCGCCCGCAACACGCAATTCGACGTTTGAATGACCTTACAAAGCATCGTGATGACGTGTTCATTACAACCGAGGTTGGTCAGCACCAAATGTGGGCTGCAC
This sequence comes from Alphaproteobacteria bacterium, assembly GCA_049607365.1. Lineage (GTDB taxonomy): Bacteria > Pseudomonadota > Alphaproteobacteria > UBA7985 > JBMYWL01 > JBMYWL01. The sequence goes on from JBMYWL010000009.1 coordinate 6,511, forward strand.
AGTATATTGATTTTGAACAGCCAAACCACTGGATGACATCTGGCGGTCTTGGCACCATGGGTTACGGCCTTCCAGCTGCTGTTGGAACTCAGGTTGCAAACCCCGGTGCGTTGGTCGTTGACGTTTCCGGCGAAGCATCTGCCCTAATGAACATTCAAGAGCTTGCGACCATTTGCCAATATCGTCTGCCTGTGAAAATGTTCATCATCAACAACCAGTGGATGGGCATGGTACGCCAGTGGCAAGAGCTATTACACGGAAAGCGTTACTCTGAATCATACTCAGACAGCCTTCCAGACTTCGTAAAACTGGCGGAGGCATTTGGCGGCAAGGGCATTCGTTGTACTGATGTCAAAGATCTTGACGCCTGCCTTCAGGAAATGATCGACCATGATGGTCCGGTTGTTTTTGATTGCTGTGTGACTCAAGACGAAAACTGCTTCCCTATGATACCGTCTGGTCGTGCGCATAACCAAATGCTTTTGACCAAAGACGACAAAATCGACGAAGCCATTTCCGGTGCTGGCCTAAACTTAGTTTAAACACTTATCCAGCTCTGGATTTAGTCCAGAGTCCAGTTTCTGACTTTTGTTTAAAGTCTGGACCCTTGATCAAGTCAAGGGTAGGAAAATTTTTGAGGACGAACTACTCATGACAATTGAAAGACGTACAATCGCGGTTCTCGTCGACAACGAGCCTGGTGTTTTGGCACGGGTCATTGGCCTATTTTCAGGGCGCGGTTACAACATCGAAAGCTTGACCGTTTCAGAGGTCGACAATGACAACAACCTGTCACGCATTACGATTGTAACTTGTGGCACTGCACAAATCATCGAGCAGATCAAAGCACAGCTGGACCGTATCGTTCCAGTTCATCGCGTCTTGGACCTAACCAAAGACGCGCCAGGTGAAGTTATGGAGCGTGAACTGGCGTTGATTAAAGTTAGCTCAACCGGAGAGAAACGTGTCGAAAGTCTGCGTTTAGCAGACATTTCGGGCGCCAAGGTTGTTGACGCTGGTCTGGAGCATTTCACTTTTGAAATGGCTGGTCGTCCCCAAGATATCGATCGATTCATTGATCTTATGGCAGCACTTGGTTTATCAGACATTAGCCGAACGGGAGTTGTCGCGATAGCGCGTGGTTCCGATGGCTTGGGTATTCTGATTGGTAAAGAAACCGACTTCGGCCAGAAAATTAGAAATTAAGCCAAAACTTAACGAACAAACTAACTAAGAGACATTCAAATTAAGGGAATATAACCATGCGCGTTTATTACGATAGTGATGCAGATATCAATCTGATCAAAAACAAAAATGTATTGATTGTTGGCTACGGTAGCCAAGGTCACGCACACATTAACAACCTGCGTGATTCAGGCTGTAAAGAAATCCGTGTTGGTTTGCGTCCAACCGGCCCATCAGCAAAGAAAGCTGAAGCTGCTGGTTTCACTGTTATGTCACCTGACGAAGGTGCTAAGTGGGCTGACATCGTAATGATGCTAATTCCTGATGAGCATCAGGCAGACGTGTACAACAACCAGCTTCGTGACAACATGAAAGAAGGCTCTGCCCTTGTTTTCGCTCACGGTTTGAACGTTCACTTCCAGTTGATCGAGCCACGTGCTGACATGGACGTGTTCATGATCGCACCAAAAGGCCCAGGTCACTTGGTACGTTCTGAGTACGTTAAAGGTGCTGGTGTTCCAACACTTGTTGCGGTTCATCAAGACGCAAGCGGTAACGCTCTTGACCTTGCACTTTCTTATGCATCTGCAAACGGTGGTGGCCGTGCCGGTGTTATCGAGACAACTTTCCAGGAAGAGTGCGAAACTGACCTGTTCGGTGAGCAAGCTGTACTTTGTGGTGGTATTTCATACCTTATCCAAGCTGGCTTTGAAGTTCTTGTTGAGAACGGTTACGCACCTGAAATGGCTTACTTCGAGTGTCTACACGAAACAAAGCTTATCGTTGACCTGTTGTATGAAGGTGGCTTGAAGAACATGCGTTATTCTGTGTCTAACACAGCAGAATACGGTGATTATGTAACTGGCCCACGCATTGTAACTGCTGAAACAAAAGCAGAAATGCAGCGTGTACTTGACGACATTAAGCGTGGCGACTTTGTTAAAGACTTCGTTCTTGATAACAAAGCGGGTAACCCGAAGCTAAAAACAACTCGTAAGAACCAGTCTGAGCACCAGATTGAGGTTGTTGGCGAAAAACTACGCGCCATGATGCCTTGGTTGCACAAAGACAAGTTGGTTGACCAAGACAAAAACTAGGCTTTTTGCATCCCTTACCCTGAATACTTCAGGGCGAGTGACATAAAACGAATGATTTTAGGGCTGGTGAAAGGAAACTTTGCCAGCCCTTTTTCGTATTCTCTGCTTCAATTTCAACAATTCTCAGAGTCTTTCTGTTCAAGCCTGACAAGCGCGGGCATTAGTACGACAATTTCGCCTTTTTCTTACCCTAAAAATCACTATCTTGTTGCTATCTTGCATTTTAGACACAAGATATTGATTTGACCGAAAACCTGTCATTGAACCCTGAATGCCAACCAGTTAAGACCTTCTGGTTGCGCTTAAAACCCATTTGGGTCGTTCAATGATACCTGAAATTATACTTTGGAATTTGGATGTTTAAATCCCTACGCGGATTACTCTCTGCTGACATGGCAATCGACCTTGGAACCGCAAACACTCTTGTGTACGTGCGCGGGCAAGGAATCGTGTTAAACGAACCATCCGTGGTTGCCATCGCCGATGTAAAAGGCAAGCAACAGGTTATTGCAGTTGGTGACGAAGCCAAGATGATGGTCGGTCGTACGCCCGGAAACATTCGCGCTATCCGCCCCCTTCGCGACGGTGTTATTGCGGACTTTGAAATTGCCGAAGCCATGATTAAAAGCTTCATTCGCAAAGTTCAGCGCCAAGGTGCGTTTACAAAACCACAAATCATCATTTGCGTTCCATCCGGCTCTACCGCTGTTGAACGCCGTGCTATCCACGATTCAACAGATGCCGGCGCGCGTCGAGTCTATCTTATAGAAGAGCCCATGGCGGCCGCAATCGGCGCTGAGCTGCCCGTGACAGAGCCTACCGGCTCCATGGTACTCGACATTGGCGGTGGTACAACGGAAGTTGCGATTGTGGCACTGGGTGGCATCGTTTATTCGCGTTCGGTTCGTGTTGGCGGTGACAAGATGGACGATGCGATTGTATCTTATATAAGACGTAACAAGAACCTGTTGGTTGGTGAAGGTTCGGCCGAGCGCATCAAAAAAATGATCGGTTCAGCAAGTCATCCCGAAGATGGTGAAGGCCAGTTGATCGAGATTAAGGGTCGTGACTTGATGAACGGCGTGCCAAAAGAGATCGTTATTTCCGAACGTGAAATTTCAGAGGCTTTGGCAGAACCTGTCAGCCAAATTGTTGAGTCTGCAAAAATTGCCCTTGAGCACACAGCACCGGAACTGGCGGCTGACATCGTTGACAAGGGAATTGTTCTAACAGGCGGTGGCGCACTACTCCGCAATCTGGACCATGTTATCCGAAATTCCACAGGCCTACCTGTGACAGTCGCTGATGACGCCCTATCCTGCGTTGCCTTGGGTACTGGACGTTGTCTGGAAGAAATGAAGACCCTTAAATCTGTCTTATTATCCGCGTACTAAATTCAGACCTGAACATGACTGAATTCAATTGTAGAGGGTTTTATGCGTCGGCGTAGCTTGCTGAAAAAAAGTCTTTCCCCTTTGGGAAACTGGGGCCAATGGTTCTTTTTTGCGCTTTTGCTGGCCGTTAGCCTTGGCCTGATTGTTCTTACGCGTCTTGATTCCACCTCTCTGTCTTCAGCCCGAGCAATTGCGATTGACTTTGTTAGCCCAGTTCTTGACGGCCTGACAAAACCAGTGATCGCAGCACAAAAAGTCGGCGAGGACGTAAAGTCATACGGCGCACTAAAAGAAGAAGTAACAGCGCTTCGGAAAGACAAGCAAGAACTTGAAAACTGGAAAGCCAGAGCCGAAGTTCTGAAGTCTGAAAACACAAAGCTTCGCGAACTGGTCTCGTTGGTTGATGACGAGCCCTACGGCTTCCTGACCGTGCGTGTGGTATCTGACCAAGGTAGTTCTTACACCAAATCCATGCTGGTTAATGCAGGTAGTGACCATGGCTTACGCGTTGGCATGGGCGCCACCATCGCTAGTCGCTTGGCTGGTCGCGTTATCGACGTTGGCAAACGCGCATCGCGTGTGTTGTTGTTGACTGACCTAACCTCTCGCATTCCCGTGATTGTTGAAAACACAGGCGCAGAAGCAGTTTTATCGGGTAACAATTCACCCACACTTGACCTTCTCCACTTGTCCCCTGCCGCACAGGCAGAGGTTAAAGAAGGTGACAGGCTTATAACATCTGGCGCAGGTGGTGTGTTCCCATATGGCTTGCTCGCCGGACGCGTCGTGCGTGTGAACCAATCCGGTGTCATCGCCAAACCCGTCGTTGACTGGGACCGCGCGTTGTTCATTCAGGTTGTGGACTATAACATTTGCCACTTCATGGTCGAAGACAATGACTGCCCGTTCTAAGGTCACAGCATTGTGTGTAAGCATTCGTAGGCTGGACGTCACATGACAACGAGCCTTTGGGAACGCTTGGTTCAAAGCCTGCGTTTGCTGTTCCCCATTGCAACAAGCGTGCTGATGATTTGTTTGGCGAACGTGTATTTGCCGAACCCGTTGTTAATCAAATTGATGCCAGTGCTGGTTTACCCAGCCGTATGGTTTTGGTTAATCCGCCGCCCAGACTTGATGCATTTCGCACTGATTTTCTTCCTTGGCATTATGTCGGATTTGCTATCAGCGAACTTGGTGGGCGTAACCCCTTTATGCCTTTTGGTGCTGTACAGAATCGTCGAAAAACATGATCGTTTTTTCAGATTGTCATCTGGTTTTGTTCAGTGGCTGTGTTTCTTTCTGTTTGTGTTCACAAGTTTGTGTCTGGAATGGTTGGTTAACTCAATTTTGTACTGGAACTTTCTGCCACCGTCTAATTTTGCCACAAAAGCGGTCACAACCGCCTTGGTGCTGCCAATAATCACAGTGATCCTGTCACCAATTGATCGATTCATTTTGGGCGCCAAGGACAGAAACTTTTGAAACGGTTAGAAGAAGAACGCGGAAACCTGTTTTCAAGACGGGCATTGCTAATTGGCACTGCTCAGGGGGCGCTGTTGTCTTTGTTGGTCGCGCGCATGTATTACATACAAGTTGTGGAAGCCAAAAAATATCAGCTAATGTCGGACGACAACCGAATTAACGTTGTCTACGACCCGCCTATCCGTGGGTTGATTTATGACCGCAACAAAGTTTTGCTGGCAGAAAATCGCCAAGTCTACAGCCTTGTTTTCACACCGGAGTTTTCTGAAGACCGAAACGAGATTTTCGCACGTCTAAAAAAGCTGATTAATCTAACCGACGAAGAAATAACCAAAGCCAAACAAACACTGAAGTTTGTCAGGTCATATGTACCGGTTCAGCTGCGTGAAGACCTTGACTGGAAACAGGTCGCGACGATTGAAGCAAATGCACCCAATCTTCCGGGTGTTGATATTCGGTCAAACCAAATTCGTGGATACCCTATCGCAGAACCAATGGCACATGTTGTTGGGTATGTTGGAAAGGCTTTTCCGGAAGACGTGCAAGAGCAACGCGACCCGGTTCTGCTGTTACCTGGTTTCAGAATTGGTCGGTCTGGTGTTGAGAAATCGCTTGAGTCTGCCTTAAGGGGGAACGCTGGTCGCCGACTGATTGAAACCAACGCCATTGGTAAAACCATCCGTGTCTTACAAAAAGACGTAAGCGAGCACGGCCTTGGTATTGATCTGACAATCGATTCTGAGCTTCAGGTACGCATTCACGAGCTTCTGTCAAAGGAACGCTCTGCCGCTGCTGTTGTCATGGACGTTGACACGGGCGCTGTGCGTGCCTTGGTTTCCGCCCCGTCGTTCAACCCAAATAAATTCATCACTGGCTTTACGCGAGACGAGTGGGACGGCCTGCGCAAAGATGAGCGTTCACCGTTCCGAAACAAAGCTCTCGCGGGCACCTACGCCCCGGGTTCAACCTTCAAAATGATCGTTGCCTTGGCTGCGATGGAAGATGGATTGAACCCTGATGAATTGATCAGGTGTGACGGTAAAATTGAGCTTGGTAACCAGACATTCCACTGTTGGAAAAAACGCGGTCACGGTCCAACCAACCTGCACACATCCTTGGTTGAATCCTGTGATGTCTATTATTATGAACTTGCTCAACGGCTTGGCATAACCAAGATTGCAAAAATGGCCAGACGCTTTGGCTTTGGTCGCAAACAAATGTTGGCAATGGTCGATGAACGCAGCGGCTTGATGCCTGACCGTGCTTGGAAACGTGAAAAACGTGATGAAGGCTGGCGTACGGGTGACACACTAATTTCATCAATCGGTCAGGGCTTCATCTTGGCAACGCCCGTTCAATTGGCGACCATGGTCGCAAACTTGGTGAATGGTGGGTTTGGCGTACAGCCCCACTTGTTTAAGCAAGACTTCCCGCTGCCAAGATTTGAACTCGGCATTCCGCAGCGACATTTAGACACTGTTATTCGTTCAATGAATGATGTAACAGCAACCAAGAAGGGTACGGCCTTCAAAGCTCGGATAGAAGAACCCGGGCTGGAAATGGGTGGCAAAACAGGAACGACACAGGTGCGACGCATTAGCGCCAGTGAACGCGAAGCCGGCATTAAGAAAAACGAAGAACTACCATGGAATTTCCGCGACCACGCTTTGTTTGTTGGTTATGCACCCGTATACAAGCCGAAGTTTGCCTGTGCCGTTGTGGTTGAGCATGGCGGCGGTGGCGGTAGTGTGGCCGCTCCTTTCGCGCGGGATATACTGCTGGAAACCCAGATTAGAGATGCCATCTCCACTGGTGTTGCCGTGACGAGCTAGATTCAAAGGATGGTATTGTAGCCGCGTGTCTCAAGATTTTATCGAATATAGAAACAAAACAAACCAGATCACCTTGGTCGATCGCCTGTCATCGATCCATTGGACGATCATCTGCATGGTTTTTCTTATATCGGGCGTTGGTGTGGCCATGCTGTACTCTGCTGCCCAAGGCAGCATGCACCCTTGGGCGAACGCGCACATGGAAAAATTTGCTGTTGGCCTAATCCTAATGATAATTGTCGCGCTTGTTGACATTCGTTTGTGGTTAAAAACAGCTTACGTCTTATATGCGGGCGCTTTGGGGCTACTGATTCTGGTTGAGCTTATGGGTGCACGTGGTGGTGGTGCAGAACGTTGGATTGACCTTGGTTTCATTCGACTACAGCCGTCTGAACTCATGCAACTCGGCTTGGTGTTGGCCATGGCGCGCTATTTCAATGGCTTGGAGATGGAAGACATCTCAAAACCACAAAAACTCTTGCCGCCCATTCTGTTCATTGCCGTTCCAACTTTCTTGGTTCTAAAGCAGCCCGACCTTGGCACATCTATCAAATTGATGATTGTCGGCATGACCGTCGCGTTTTGTGCGGGCGTGAAATATTGGAAATTTATCACCGGAATTTTGGCCGTGGTCATGGCAGCACCATTCTTGTGGCTTGGGCTAAAAGACTACCAGAAAGCCCGAATTTACACTTTTATCAACCCCGAGAGCGATCCATCCGGCTCAGGCTATCACATCATCCAGTCCAAGATTGCTTTCGGATCTGGCGGCTTCTTCGGGAAAGGTTATTTACAAGGCACCCAAACCCAGTTGGAGTTCTTGCCCGAAGCCCACACAGACTTCATTTTCGCACTCTTGTCTGAAGAATGGGGCATGTTGGGTGGAATTGTCCTGCTGTCGCTGTTCGCAATTTTGATTGCAACTGGCCTGTCGATCTCGATCAGAAGTGAGAACCAGTTTGGTCGCTTGCTGGCATTGGGCTTGGCCGCCAACCTATTCTTTTACGTCTTCATTAACGTTGGTATGGTTATGGGCCTTCTGCCTGTTGTGGGCGTACCGTTACCGATGGTTTCATACGGCGGAACAGCGATGATGGTTGTCATGATATCCATGGGATACGTCATGAACGTACACATCCACCAAGATCTGCATCTAACAAGATTCGGCGATGACACAGGTGACTAAGTCATAAACACACAAAAAGCTCGTGCCTGAATACCACTATATTCAGTTTTCCAGCGGTCCAACATGTCCATACGTTGGATGTGCCGCAAGTGTAGCCGTTTTGCCATGCTTCTGACAAAAGCTCAATTTAGCTTGCGCATACGATTTGCTCCCACTAATTTGGGGTGAAAAACCCGTTAACAAGATTTGAAATGACCCTATGTTCAGTTCTATTTCCAAACCAACTCTAAGCGCCCCAACCCTTGGTGCTACAAGTCTGATTGTTGTTTCCAGCCTAATGCTTTCAGGATGCGGCTGGTTAAACCGTGGAAAAGAAGCGGTCATGTCACCGGTTAGAAACCTTGTCCCTGGTGGGGAAATGACCGAAACAATCAATCTGTCGCCGGATGCGTCAGCTGACTACAACGGCGCATACCGTAACGACCCGAACAACAAAGCGTTTGCGGTTTCACCTGGTGGTGCATACGGCGTTGCCTTCGGTGCAATTGACCTTCGCCAAGCCAAACAAGCAGCCTTGGAAAAGTGTACTCAGGACGTTGTTCCGGGCGACCTTGAGTGCATCGTCTATGACGCGAACGGAACTGTTGTTTTCAGACCCGTTACACTTCGCCGCGTTAAGTAAAGACCAGACAAACCCTTAAGTTAAGTTTTTTGGACCTGTCGGTGTCATAATCACCGCTGACAGCTTTTTGTCATCTGCCTGAACCACTTTGACTCGTTCATCTTCAAACACAGGTTTTAAGTGCGCGCTGATTTCATCAGCTTGCGGGTGGGCGATTTCGAATGATGCCAAACCACACCCCAAATTTGCCATCTGGTGTATCGGGGTTTTGCCTTCTGGCCACTCCAATATGGTTGGGTAAGCGCCCTCAAAAGGTAGGCGTCCATTCTCTGCGACACTAATTTCCCACTCAAGCAGTCCATCAGCTGTTGGTCTGGACATGGGAATGAAACGCCTGTGATCAACAGGTATATGCGGTTTAACCAAAGATATGGAATTTGCGCGCGCCACCCACAGACCCAACTGTGGTACGTCTCCCGCAAAATCGTCTAACCCAAACCAACGCGGATGCGTCGGTGCTGTAGCCTGTGGGTCGATTGCTATGACTTCCAGAAAAGCCTCCGGACCCAACTGCATCACATGGTTATGCGTACCCATGAAGGGGTGTCTACCCCCAACCGGCATGCGAACACCCAGCGCTTCATAAACATGTTCAACACCTTGTTCAAGGTTTGGTGCGACCACCACCAAGTGGTCGAGTTCAAGTTTTGCCAACATAGAACTTATTTCTCCCTACCTTTTAAAATCGACGGCATTCGTTTCCAAATCAAGCGACAACTGCGCATCTGCGATTAAGTCTCTGAGCGCAATTTTCAACTCCACACGCCCAAATGTCGAAAGGCTACCGAATATGTCCAATCGATCAAGCGCAAACGCTTCAACTTTTGACCCGTATTTACCTTGCGCCACATCAACAAGTTGACCCGCCGTAATATAACCGCGTAAGGCATGCTGAAGTTCCGACAAGGTAAAAGCCAAGTCTGGTTGTTCTTTGCTTTTAACAACACCATTTTCACAAGCTGGGCAATGGCACTTCTTTTTTGGTTTGGTCTTTGCTGGAGTTTTATTCGGGATCTTTTTCGGGGCCGCTATATCTTCTTCGTCCAAGCCAAAGTGGGTCGCCAAAATTTCATCAATGCACACTTCACCCAACAACAGGTCAAGAAGTGCCCTTAGGCGTTGCTGGCTATGCCGCCCCTCTTGCGCGTGCGACCACGCCCATGCGGCGTCACGTTCATTATACAAAACCAAAACTTCTGCATCTCGTCCGTCGCGCCCCGCTCGTCCAGCTTCTTGCAAGAAACTCTCTAAGGTCGATGGCAGCCCCAACCGCATGACAAAACCCAAGTCGGGCGCATCAATGCCCATGCCAAAGGCCAAGGTGGCCACGACCACATTCACTTGACCGGCTTCAAACAAAGCTTGGTTTTTTGATCTGGTTTCACGGTTTAAACCCGCATGATAGGGCAAAGCCGAAACCTGATTGTCGTTCAAACTACGCGTTAGTTTCTCGACCAAATCCCTCGTTGGACAATAAATAATGCCACGCTGTTTAGGAAACCTGTTTTGAACAATCGAAACTGTTTGTTTAAAACCTTGCTGTCTGTAACCAACACCGATCCGTAAGTTTGTTCGCGTTGGTAAAGAACAGGAAACATAAGGGCTCTTCAATTCGAGCAAACGTGAAATTTCTTGCCGCGTGACCTTGTCCGCGGTCGCCGTCAAAGCGATTAAGGGCGGTCGACCGCCCCTTTCATGCACAAAGCGCTCAAGAAAACGGTTAATCGCCACATAGTCAGGTCTGAAGTCATGCCCCCACGTGGTGAGGCAATGGGCTTCATCAACCGCGATAAGATCTATAGGACTGGCGCAAATCATCGACTGAAAATATGACGACTGCAATCTTTCTGGTGCGACAAACAAGATGTCCAATGTCCCTTGCCTTAAAGCTTTTTCAGTTTGAAATGCAAGGTTGGGGTCCATTTCACCTGTCAAATACTGGGCGTTTA
>JBMYWL010000010.1:0-16452 GCA_049607365.1 Alphaproteobacteria bacterium
CCTATGCGCCCGGTCGTTCCGGCCAGTATGCAGACAACATCTTGAAAGGCTTCAGCGGCACCCTGCAGGTGGACGGCTATGCTGGCTATAACCGCTTGCTCAAACGGCCCGCTCAGGATGTGACACTGGCCTATTGCTGGGCGCACGCGCGGCGTAAATTGCACGATGTCACCCAGTCCGGCGCAGCCCCGATCGCGCAGGAAGGCTTGGCTCAAATCCAAGCGCTCTATCGCATCGAAAAAGACCTGCGCGGCCTGAGCGCCGACCAACGATGCGCTGTACGGCAGGAACACTCAAAACCCATTGTCGAAGCCTTCGGTATTTGGCTCGCCCAAAGCCGCGCCCGCGTCTCGGCCAAATCGCCGACCGGAGAAGCCCTGAAATATATCGCCAAATACTGGGACGGCCTGTGCCTGTTCCTCGACGATGGCCGCATCGAACTCGACAACAACCCTGTGGAGCGCACCATACGCCCCATCGCTCTGAACCGTAAAAACGCGCTCTTCGCAGGACATGATGCAGGCGCACAAAACTGGGCCGTCATCGCGTCCCTGATCGAGACCTGTAAACTCAACGGGATCGAACCGCATGGCTATTTGTCTGGTATCCTGACGGCCATCGCAGGTGGGCACAAACAGACGGACATCAAAGAGTTGCTGCCGTGGAACTACGCCAAATCCGTGTGAACGGCGCACCGCTTACTATTTTTCAACCGCAATACCTCGGCTTTCTGATCCTCTGAGAGGGCAGGGGGTCTTCCACCGATGCGGCCTTTTGTGCGAGCGGCTTGTAGGCCCTCCATGGTGCGTTCGCGAATGCGCTCACGCTCAAATTGGGCAATGGATGCGAACACATGGAAAATCAAACGGCCAGCCGGTGTGGTGGTATCAATGTCTTCTGCAAGTGATCGGAAACCGGCCTCGGTAGCTTCGATCTGTGAGACGATGTCCAAAAGGTCGACCAGGGAACGTGCAAGTCGATCATATTTTGTCACCAAGACCACATCGCCATTCCTGAGCTGGTCCAGCAGTCGGTCGAGCTCGGGGCGTGACCGCTTGGACCCGCTTATCTTGTCCGCAAAAATACGCTCAGCACCGGCTTCTTTCAAAGCGGTGATCTGTGCATCGAGGTGTTGGTCCTCGGTCGAGACACGTGCATATCCAATAATCATGTTCTTATGGTATCAAAAACGGTTCAAAACACAAAAGATTTTGCACTGGGTTTTTGAGCTCTCTGAAGTCCCTAAAATACGAGGGAAGGGCGGTGAGCTCAAAAACGACCGTTTATAAAAACTGCATACCCTGACTATTTATTTAATCGGAGGTGTTACTAGATGGTTACTCCAAAGAGACTTTTTCAGTTAAATTATCTATGATGTTATGCATCCTATTAGGAAGCAAATGAATCTGACGACACGACAGATATAAAATATCACAAACAGGTACGACGTCCGGCGCACTGGCAGATGCTTGCAAAACGCTTGAAGAATAGCAAGTGCAACAACTCTTGAGCCTCCGCCTAGAAGCAGAGGGAACTCGGAAGCCAGGTCAGGGTAAACACACGACTTGATTGCCGCTTAAAGTTGTATTACCGTTATGGAGTAAAGTGATGATAATTTATCAACCTAGGAGATATTTGGTATGTTCACTAATTCATCGGGGATTTTGGATCGTGGCGTCAAAATTGAAGCTACAGATGATGTAATATCAAGCAGTGACTTGAGATCAGGGTCTGTCAACTATAGCACTGATATTGGGTCATTTTCAAAACGTTTGCACGATGAATTCAGCACAATGACCAACAGTGCAGATGCAGCAGTCCCCAGTGTCGCTCTGGGTTCGTTGTTCCAAGCGTTTAAAGATGAATTGACAGTTTTAGCAAATGAAGATGGTTTTGGCACCTTGGTCACTGACTCTACGACCAACCTATTTGGAAATGACTCAACGGTTGATGTTGTTGAAGTTTCGGCTGGCGCAACTGTATCGGCCAGTATTGGCGGAAGCAGCGCACCAATGTCTGGATCAGCAAGCAACGCAACCGGTGGATTCTACTATATGGGGAACAACAACGGTGTTAGTGCGCTGAAGGCACAGAGTTTACTAGATACGTATGGGGTAGGCAATAATCAAACCACTGTGGCAGTCGTAGACAGTAAAATTGATTGGAACGGAACTGGCAACAACAACAACTCTGTTCTAATGGATAATCAAGGAGCCTATTTTGACTTTCACAGTCACAATTACACCGTAACAAATAGCCAATACACTCATGGTACATATGTTGCAGGTTACGTTCAATACGTATCACCCGACGTCACGATTGATTCTTATGACATTGCATCATCTCCTGGATTTGGTTCCACAAATGCAATGTTGAATTCCATTTATCATGCCGCAGATCGGGGTGTGGATGTCATTAATATTTCCTATGGTTGGATGGACTCTTATGGTACTGGTGGATTAAGTGGTAGCACCGCAAACGCATTGCAAAACGCGTTTAACTACGCGACCGGCAAAGGCTCGATGGTTGTCTACTCTGCTGGAAATTCCGATTCTGAACATACGCAGACCCTTAACAATGTTATGGTCGTCGGCGCTTCAAATAGCGCAGGTAACAAAGCCTGGTTTTCTTCATACGGAGACAACGAGGTTGACGTATTTGCACCAGGTGAAAGCGTAAGTACCATGGCGATATTCGGTTCTGGTACATCTGCACTAAACGGAACCTCGTTTTCTGCACCAATTGTTGCGGGCATTGCATCTTTACTTCGATCTGTGGACGCAAATCTTACCGTCGCGCAAATTACGCAAAAAATCATTGGCTCAGCGGTCCAAAGTTCATCGATGCAAAACTATAGCATTGCTGATGGCATTGCGAACGCAGCAAATGCGTTCATGGTTGGCACGTCCGCGAGCGAACACATTTTAGGTGACAGTGCTGCAAACCAACTGAACGGATACGGCGGCAACGACAAAATGCATGGTGGGGATGGCAACGACTCCATGTGGGCACACGATGGCAATGACCGCTTGTACGGTGGGAACGGCAACGACAACATGCGTGGTGGAAATAACAATGACGTGCTTATTGGCGGCACTGGCAATGACACAATGCATGGCGATAACCATAACGATGTCTTGCATGGCTGGGGTGGGAACGACAACATGTTTGGCGGGAACGGCAACGATAGGCTGTACGCTAACCAAGGTAACGACACCATGGATGGCGGAGCAGGTAATGATAAATTGTTCGGTGCCACAGGCCAAGACATCCTAAAAGGCGGGTCTGGTAATGATCTGATCAACGGCGGTGCGGAAAAGGATAACGCGTGGGGCGGGTCCGGCGCAGACACCTTTGAAATCAAGAACGGTGATCTGGTGGATTGGGACAATCTGTCCGGTGATGTTGAACAGCGCAGTGACAAACTTGATGTGATTGAAGATTTCCAAATTGGTCAGGACAAGATCTTCTTCAACAACTTCAACACAGTGAACAGCCGTAGTGATCTGGCAGCCTGGAAAACAACTCTGAACGGCGATGTGCATTTTACCATCAAGGTGAAAGACACAAACGAACGGTTCTTGGTGGACGTGGACAGCAATGTAACATGGGGGCAGATGTTCAACGACAATAACTTTGACTTTGCTTAAAAAACAAATGCTCTACCGAGCCCCAGTGAGGCAGACTGTCATCAACGGTGGCGAAGTCGGATCAACACATCCGGCTTCGCTTTTTCATCTGCACGCTAATGTTTCACTAAAATTGACCTGGGCCCAGGACGAAACCTGGCACAACATTATTGTCAGTCGCTAGTTTGACCTGTCGCGGTTTGATACAGCTCCTTTGATAATATTTACTGCAACAAAGGAAGTTGACTATGGGGCTTAAGCCAGCACGTGGGGCGGCGCAGGTCAAAATTTCCTGTAACAGCCGCCCACTAGGATTCGCGAAATGCGCGGATAAAGTAATCGGCTAAAGGCTTTACTAGATAATCAAACGGCGACCGCTCTCCAGTTTTGATGAAAGCTTCTACTGGCATACCAGGCAACAATGTTTGCCCTTGCAGTTTGTCCAAATCCGCCACGTTGGGAACAATTTCTGCTTGATAGAAGCTTTGACCTGTTGCTTCGTCGATTATGGCATCTGCTGATACACGACTAACGGTCCCCGAAATTTCAGGGGTTCGCCGCTGATCAAACGATGAAAATCGCAAACCAGCGTTTTGACCAACCTGGATTTCATCGATGTTCAAACTGTCGACACGGGCCAATACAACCAATGGCTGATCTTCTGGGACGATAAACATCAAAGGGGCTGCAGGCTGTAGTACAGCTGAAATGGCAAAGACGGTTGATCCGAACACAGCCCCTGAAACGGGTGATCGAACGTCCAACCGGGATAGCTGTTCTATTAGGTTAAGTCGACGTTGGGACAGTTCGACTACCTGGATTTCGACATCGCGCAGCCGTTCGATTGCTTCTTGACGGCGGGCGGATGCCAGGGAAATTTCTTGCATATTCAAACCAGTGATCTGCCCTTCCAATTGTGCGATTGTGGCAGACAGATTACCGATCATTCCCTTTAGGTTTGCTTCTTCCCGCTTTAGGGACAGCGTCCGCGACGCTTGGGTTAGGCTGCTTTGGAGCAACGTCTCGCCATCGACCTGCTCTTCACTGATCAATTCCATTTGCGCTTGAAGCGCTGCAAGCTGGGCCGTGTTGCCAGCAATTTGGTTTCTAACCTGTATCTTTTGTAGGGCGATCTGTTCCAATTCTGCGCTTTGTGTTTCGCGTCGGGCTTGGAACAGACGACGTTGCCCTTCGAACAACGTTGCAATTTCAGGAGTTTCTAGGGTCAGGTCTTGTAAATCCTGGGACATCTCAAGCGTTGCGGATTCATCGCGTTCCGCTCGCAGTCGTGCACGGCGCACCAAGACTTCAAACAACTGGCTTTCGAAAATGTTAAGTTCAGAAACCACGAAGGTATCATCCAATCGTAACAGTACGCTTCCGGCCTCTACGCGGTCGCCATCTCTGGCGAAGATTTGACCGACTACGCCGCCATCAGGATGCTGCACAACTTGGCGGTTGGATTCTACGCGGACCATTCCGCTGGCGATTACTGCACCCGCAATACGGGCGGTAAAGCCCCAAGTGCCCAACCCCCCGACTAAAAAAACCAAGCCAAGAAAACCAATGAAAATTGGAAACCGGCCGGTCCAACGTGACTTTTTCTTTGGATTACGTCCCATTTAACTTCGCTCCTGCATCCACTGATTTTTGTACCGCCTGTGCATTAGATGTCATAGCTCTGATCACTTCATCACGCGGCCCCTTTATCATGATTTTACCTCCTTCCAGAACGATTAGTTGATCACACTGGGAAATTGCACCCGGCCTGTGGGTCATGATGACAATGGCTTTGCCCTTTGCTTTCATTTCGTGAACCGCAAAATTCAACGCTTTTGATCCTTCGGCATCCAACGCGGAATTTGGTTCATCAAAGATCATCAGTTCCGGATCCCCATAAAGGGCGCGGGCCAAAGCCAACCTCTGCTTTTGACCACCAGACAGTTGAATATTCCCACCTTCTACGACGGTGTTATATCCATCGGGCAGAGACAGGACCAAATCGTGAGCATGGGCCGCCTTGGCTGCACGCACCACTTCGGCTTCGTCTGGTTCAGTTGACATCCGGGCGATGTTTTCTGCGACGGTCCCATCCAGTAAGCTTACATCTTGTGGCAAATATCCTAAGTATGAACCCAGAACATCGGAATCATATTGGGTTAGTTTTGCTCCACCTAGCCGGATTTCACCGCTCGATGGCGGCCAGATACCAACTAAGGCTCGTGCCAATGAAGATTTCCCTGTTCCAGATGGTCCGATAACCCCCACGGCTTCGCCAGGCTTGATATCGAACGAAATATTTATCAATGTTGGACGCTGTGCACCTGGCGGCAAGACGTTCACATTTCTCACAGTCAAATGTGCTTTGGGCCTCGGAAGGCCAATGTGTGTTTCTTCGACCGGGGTCGTTGAAAGCAATTCAATCAATGCAGTCCAGCCAGCGCGGGAACGTTGCAATTGCGGCCATTGACCCAAGGACTGTTCAATCGGTGCCAAGGCCCGGCCCAAAATAATGGAACCCGCAATCATCGCACCCGGCGTAACTTCACCACGCAAGGCAAGATACGCCCCCAAAGCCAACATTGCTGACTGCAGAAACATCCTGAATGATTTTGTAATGGCCGTGAATAACCCAGAAACGTCACTGGACCGAATTGTCTGATCTTGGGTCTGTTTACTGGCCGCAGCCCAGCGTTGAGTTATTACTTTGGACATTCCTAACGTTCGGATCACTTCACCAGATTTGCGAGCTTGATCGACCAAGTTTTGCCCTTTTGCTGCACTGGACTGAGATTCTAAGACTTTTGATTTGGTCAAAACTTGGTTCAAGAGGGTCAGGGAGATCAGCACACCACCGCCAGCCAGACCCAACCATCCAAGTAAGGGATGGAACACAAAAATCGCGACGAAGAAGATTGGGGCCCAAGGTAAGTCAAACAACGCAAGAAATCCAGGAGAGGCCAAGGTACTCTGGATGGTCTCTAAATCCCGTAAGCTGGTTGCAGGTGCGGCTCGTTCTGATGGGATGACGGCCCGTCGTAAGACAGCCGTAAACACTCGTTCCTCCAGTGCTTCCTGGAACCTTGCGCCGAACCGTGCCAGTACACGACCCCGCGCATAATCTAACATCGTCATCAAAGCATAGAGCGCTCCAACCAGTATGAAGAGCGCGACCAAAGTTGCTTCGGATCGCGAACTCAACACACGATCATACACCTGTAACATAAACAGTGGCCCAGTCAGCATGAGTAGATTTACAAAAATTGAAAACAAGAAAACGCAGAACAAAAATGATCTTCCTGTTCGGCGTGCCTTTACAAGTTCAGGGCGACCTAATCTGACTGACGACATAACTTGTTCCTTTATTAGGCATCAAACCCATAGGTTGTCTATCTACCTTGTGAATGCCAAGCCCTAAATTGACTTCCATGCTTAAAATTAGCGATCATAGTTAAAACCTCTTGCCTTTTTTCTGACACAATTTAGCAAGGGTAACAGGTTTGTTTGGTTGAAGAAATTGAAGTTTTTAAAAGTACGATAAAGGGTGTATAAAATGAATAAGATTGGGGCGGTGCTTCTTCTCGCATTGACAACTTCTGGCTGTGGAACATTGACTGGAATACCTGGACATGGAGGGGGTAAACGATTCTCGGAAGAACAACGGTTGGTTGCATCTTCAATTCGCCTATCACTTAATCAAATTGATGTTTCCCCTTTGCGGGGAAAACGTATTGCGATTGTTTTTGGCCTTATTGCGGATGAAGGAGGCGGTAACATTGTAGGTGGCCGCGCGTCGGTTACAGCAATACTGACACAGGGTCAGATAGTTGTCCCTGCTTCAACATCCCGCAGTTCCGTGGACATTTTCCAGGTCGCTAATTCTGCGACTGCACAGGTAACAACCGTATCAAACAGTTCAACCAGCGAGACGGCTTCTGCAACAAGCACCGGTAACGCCACATCAAATGGGACAAGCGAACAGACATCAACGTCTACCAACACACAGACGGGCACTTTGAGTTCAGGAACAACAACATCGTCCGAATCCACAAGCGAAGGTGCGACGTCTTCGACCACGGTGACTACTGGCGATGCAAACCAAACATCAAACAACAATGGTACGACGAACACCACCGGTACAAATACAGGCACAAACACCACATCAACCAACAGTTCAGAAACCACAGCCATAGCAGGGTCTGTAAACGGAACAAGTTCATCGATTACAAATTCGACGGATACATCAAATACCACCGCCTCGGGAACTGGCAGTACAAATGGCACGCAGAACACATCGCAATCTGGAACTTCCGAACAGGCCGTTGTCACAGGTGAATCGATTGAACAGTCAGGACGACAGGCCCAATCGCAATTTGGTATCGAATACGAAGGTTTGGGCGAATACCAAAATCTGGCCGTGCCAAAATCAGATGCAGCCTTCCTAATGAGTGAGGTCCGTAACAAACTGCTATTGGAAGGCGTCGCCGTCACTACACCCAATGATCCAGGTGTAGACGCAATGCTGTACGTCAGCGTGCCCATTTTGGGGACCAATCGCCAGCGCACGGACTTCGTCGTTTATAACAACGAAAAATTGCGGGCCGAAGCATATATTGAAATGTTTGCGTTGAACCGGGCCGGGCGAGTGATCATGAAGCGCCAAAGTGGTAACGTCGAAACATTCTATTCCGAAGACTACATCCTATGGAGCGGGCCATACGACACCGAACGCAGCTCGTCTGAAGGCACAGGTTTGATTGGGGCGTCTCAATGATGAAGTACATCCCTACACTTACTGCAACATTGTGTTTTGCCCTTCCGGTGTCGGCGCAGATATTAGAACCCTATGCTGGGCAATGGCACATGCATTCGACATCGGGGTATCACGGAAGTCTTTCCATGGATGGGGCAGGGGGGTGTTCTTATTTCATGACCACAGCCTTTATGAGTGTTCAAGCGACTTGTGTGGTCCGACAGATGCCTAGTGGAGAGCTGATGATCTTTGGGGCCCAAGAGGGAAATGCAGTCAACGCACCAACCTACGGACAACAGCTAACTCTATCTAGGACCAACAACGCTAAGCCCATGATTGTAGTAAACTTCATTATCGATGATGTTAAGTTGGAAACCATGTCGGGAAAAATGGTGGTCGGGGCCAATCAAAAGCGGGTCACATTCCGACGCTGATCCAAATAGCGCCAAAACATAAAAAATGCGGCGAAGCCGGGTTACACATCAACCTGGGTTCACCGCTGTTGTTTTTGTGGATGCCCCACAGATCACCTGTGGGGCATCTCTGTTCTTTAAGCAAAGTCAAAGTTATTGTCGTTGAGCATCTGCCCCCATGTCACATTGCTGTCCACGTCCACCAAGAACCGTTCGTTTGTGTCTTTCACCTTGATGGTAAAATGCACATCGCCGTTCAGAGTTGTTTTCCAGGCGGCCAGGTCACTAAGGCTGTTCACTGTGTTGAAGTTGTTGAAGAAGATCTTGTCCTGACCAAATTGGAAATCCTCAATCACATCTAGTTTGTCACTGCGCTGTTCAACATCACCGGACAGATTATCCCAATCCACCAGATCACCGTTCTTGAACTCAAAGGTGTCATCCCCAGAATCACCCCAAACGTTGTCTTTTCCAGCACCACCGTTGATCGTGTCTCGGCCAGACCCACCATGCAGTTCATCATTGCCAGTGGACGCATACAGTTTGTCGTTGCCGCTGCCACCGAACATGTCGTCGTTGCCTTGGTTGCCGTACAATCTGTCATTGCCATCGCCACCGAAAAGGTTGTCGTTGCCACCCCAACCGCTTACAACATCATTATGCTGACCGCCGTAGACGCTGTCATGGCCGTTGCCGCCAATTAACTTATCGTCGCCGCGGCCGCCATAAACCGTGTCATTGCCGTTGCCAGCGTTCACATCATCATCACCTGTGCCGCCCCAGACCTTGTCGTTGCCGTTGCCCGACCGGATTTTATCATCGTTTAGCCCACCAGCAATCAAATCACCGCTGCCTGTGCCGTTAATCTGGGTTAGAGAATTTGAGAAATTATCATCGTCATCGTTAATAATGTTCCCTCCTTGCGCGGACTCACCCGATGGAACGAAGTTTTCCGGATCAACAAAACCAACTGTCGTAAGGCCCGCCAAATCAGAAGCTGTTACCTTATAGCCACCGCCAGCCCCCACGTAGTGGGACTCTTGGCCTCCACTGTTTGAAGCCCCCCCCCCACCACTGGTTGCACGTGCGCCTTCCAGGGCATAAAATACGTACCCTTGGCCTGTATCGATTAGAATCCACTGCTGCACGTCTGCTTGAGAATCGCGGGTATCCGCATCGTATTCGACAATGCGCCAATTGTACCCACCGTTGGAACCTGACCCGCTTTGCAATTGGGCAGTGCTGATGTTTGATCCGTTAATTGACAGTTGATCACGGCTCATATCAAAGTCTTCGATACGGCCAACCATCACATCGTTGACGTTATTCAGCCCCTGAAAGTTAAAGGTATCTGCGCCACGATTTGTCACCCCATCGTTATCGCCACGGGCGTGGTGGCCATGCGAAAACTTGTTGATGGTATTAAAGTTAAAGTTGATCGTATCGCTGCCACCTTTGGCATAGACGTGGTTCTGACCTACACCATTGGATGCAGTTGTTGTGATGGTGTCATTACTATTTGTTCCATTCACCATGTGGTGTGACGTGTTAATGTTAGCCATTTGAAACTCCTCTCAAAAAAATAATAGATACATTACCACAATATGCAGAAGCTTAGATTCGTCAACCTATGCATGTATTATGGGGCGAGTTATTATTGTTTGAATTGTATGAGACGCTAAGCAGATGGATTGCAAAGTGGACCGGTATAATACTAGCGAGCAAATTTCGAACATGCGGTGGATGACAGTTTTGGGTCAATGCGCTGAAAAAGGTCATCGCCTAATGCGGCAGGCCGAAGATCATGAATTTGGATAAGTGCTCGAAAGAGACAGGAATTAAACCCCGACAAGACCAATCTTAGCTGAGCCGCAAGCCTGTCCGAATTAGTGGGACTACTTCATAGAAATACAAAGCTACCTCAATCAGACAATAACAATTGGATACAATTCAAGATAGCTGATACAGAACGAGCTTATGGAAGAATATGTGATTTGATGACCAAAAAAAGAGAAATCGTCGCGTCTCTGACTGAACGTTTGCCAGCGTTCGAGCTGTTACATCCGATGTTGGAAGAATATTGGGGGCAAATTAGCCCCCGGCTTGATGTAGATGGTTTTGTAGTTCGACTGGAGAACTATAATGTACTGTTCACCGCGGGTACCGGCGAGGGAAACCAACGCTTGTACACTAGTTTTCATTTTATGCATCCCAAACGAGATGCGCTTACGCGTCCCGTATATTGGGCGGCACCGTTCTTTCGTAAAAAAGGACTGTGCGGGATAAACGTATATCCAAAGGTGAACTGCTGGTATCAGCATTCACCTATTCGTAAATTTTTTCGCACCGTGCGTGACACTGGGTGGTTTGATCAATTTGATCGTAGAGTGACTTATGGTGAAAGCATGGGTGCGACAGGTGCACTATGGCATGCAGATGTCCTAAAAGCGGACAGCATACTAGCATTCTCACCTCAAGTTTGCCTAGATCAAGAGGTTGTTGACGCCGGCGATCGCCGCTTCAAAGCGGCGTTAGAGTTAGACTGGGATCGATCTATATTGCAGGATCGGTTACAAAGTCTCCCCCACACTACAGATTTAATAAGTTTTTTTGATCCACGAGTTGATTTGGATAGGCTACAAGGCGACGTTCTGAAGAAATTAACTTCAGACAACGCGCGTATGGTCTATCTTCCGTACATAGGGCATTCAACAATCACTCTCCTCGCTCGTATGGGAAGCTTGTCGGAGTTAGTAATTGAAAGTGGGAAAGACCGCATTTCAGATGAAATGTTGACAGACATTAAACGGTCCAGAAAAAGCTATGGACGTTGGTTGGCACACCTAAATCACTACAATGAGAGACGACCCAGTCACCACCAAAAATGGATCAGAAATACCCTGTCACAGCACGCCGAACATACCTCCATTGTCAAAGATAGTACTATGCATCCGAGCCATGAAAAGCATTATGGGTCACAAGCAAGGTCGCCGCATAGTATCTTCTGAATCGGTCATTCTGGCTCAAAGTAAGACCATGTGTCAGTAAAGCCCGCTGTGTGAATATCGCGTTCTTTACGTGTGGCATCCATACGCGTGAAGACTGAACCGGAGGCTTTTGCTCGCAGATGTAACTCTATCATAATCAACCCAGCCACATCATCTTGCATCGCGAGACCAAGAGAGATTGCGTTTGTGTTCAATAATAAATCTGTTCCTCCAACGTTAAACCGATCAAGTCCACGAAACTTATTTGGTGTTTGCGGGGAATCATGTTTGTACGTGCCGTCTTGTGGCAGGCCTTCAATGGCACGTTCTCCCTCGTATATTTTCATCATATTGGCAAAAATATAACCGCTCGCACCGATCATACGTTGTGCTTCGTTTTCCCCGTGGTCAAGGAACGTTTGCAAAGTAGAGATAAGCCACCGAGTAGAACATTCATTGATCAAGACTGCGCCGTGTTCGCGCCAAATTCGGTGGAAAAGGAACCGTGCTTTCGGCGTGTGTTCCGTATCACGCCTTAGGTAGCTGATGCACAGAGCGTTTAATTTTGCGATCTCTGACTTGCCCCGAAAATGGTAATTAAGAATACGCGATTGGTTCTCTATATTAGCACGTGGAACAGAGACTTCGGTCAAGTCATCCGGCAATATTGAATATAATAGCGGCTGTAAATCGACATCAATATCTGGCAATATATCTGTTATTTGTTGAGAGTGGATGCGATGTTGTGCTCGTTGGGACAGGGCGGGTAACGCCATATCTGCCAGAGTGCAGTCCGCATCGCTCGGCGCAACATTTGCATGTTCAAGTGGTCTTGGCGTCCAATCTTCTGCAATAAGTTTTTTGGAAAACCAGGCAGTCTCCTTGAACTCCGATAGGGCGTTAATGCGCTCAAACAAAGGTATCTTGCTTACGGCCAGTGATGAATTTTCGCGACTTGGTGCATTGGGAAGCGATAGGTTTGGTTGACCAATTAATTTCAAAATTTCCCTAATACCGGCGTCCGCAGATCGTTCGTACGGAATTTCAACAATGTCTGAGCCAAAATTTTCGATAAGTTTGTCCAGCTTTGCTTGCCAGCTCCAATCCGCACCAAAGTGTTCTTTGAATTCTGCAAAATTGCTAAACAAAGTACGGTATCGGAGGTGTTGGTGATAAGCACTTCTCAACCAACTATCTTCATCACGTCTAAAAAAAACAAACGACGTACGATGAGGTTGCAGTAGCCGTTTGATAATACGAATATTCTTGGTGAGGTCTGGGTAAATGGTTCGCCGTCTGGTACGCCCTGGCAGGTTTCCGGAAAAATCTTCTTGGCTGAGAATGACGGTGTCAGTTCTCAAATCAGAAATTTGTGCTGAAAATCGTTCGATGGCTTCTTTAGCTTCTGCGAACTCTCTACGGGCCAAATGTAAGGCAGCTTTGTGTGTATCTTGAGTATGGAAATAGGTTGTATTAACTGTAGTGAGCAACGCGGCATTTTTACTTAAACACTTTTGAATAGCGGTTGTGCCAGTCTTATGTGGCCCAACGTGTACGATGATGCGTTTCATACCTTTTTGTTTATTCATCAAATAGCTTTTCTACTTGTGTAGCGAAGGCTTTATTTAGGCTTCGGTATTCTTCCAATAAGGGGTCAGTTTGGATGGCAGTCGAAAGTGCCGCCTCCCAATTTGTTTCATCCGCGAACGTCGGCTGATGTTGGAAGGTTTCAAACTTATTATTATACGGAAGACAAACCACCTTTCGTCCCAATAGCTGTGCCCAGTACACGCCGTGATATGAGCTCGTTACGACCGTTTTACCACTGCCTATGAAGTCTATTGCGGCTTGAGCCGAACTGCCGCCATTGTTCATTACTGGCACGCCTGCCGGAATTGGTAACTGAGGTCCTTTGCGCTTGTGCAAATATATCACTACTTCGTGTGAAATAATCTTCGCTGTATCAAACTCGGGAGCTAAACAGCTTGCGCATGGCACAAAAGCAAATGTGTCGCGCCATTGGTAGTTTCGCGTTCCCACAAGGTCGCAATATGAACTGGAGTGTGATACATCTTTATCATTGCTCCCAAGCGGGGGTAGTCCGATGCCCCACGCAACCAGCTTGGCTTTAGAGTTTTATGGAAGAAGCGACGGGGCCCAAGTCTCCAAATATTTGACCACCACCGATAATCACATTTTGAAATGGATCTTTAATTGGTGCTACGCGGCGGGCCTTATATTGGTCTGGAAATATATATTGAGCCGGACCCGTAAGGCGATCGCCAATGTTATTTGCATTGTGGTGGTAAAGGTTAATGATTTTATTTGAGCGCACGGTATCGTCCTATTGGTTTCCGACTGGAGAAATACGGTAAATCTCTGGTACTGTCTTTGCCGATACAAACGTCACATCGGGTAGTGTGGCAATCGTTGCTAAATCAGCTTCGTACTGCATGTCCATATTTTCAACGAGTTCGTCACTAAGCTGAATAGCATTTTCAATTGATGGGGTACCGATTAGTGTTTCAAAATGAGTAACGAGAAAATCCCGGACGGATTTCATGTCGGCATCCGCGGAAATGTTCAATAGCTTAACAACAAAAAGCAACGAAATTGCTTTTGCATCATCAAAATCCCAAACCACGATTGGCCAATTAGGTGCTGTTTTTTGAATACGCTTAACCAGATTTGCCCATGATGGAATATTTCCTCCGTCTATCGGTGGAAACGGTTTATTTGAGCTGGAGGCTAACCTCGCAGCGTATTCCGCTTGATTGCAAATCAGGATGTGCATGGTAAACGGTGTCTCATACAACAAGCCTGTAAGTTGACTAATTCTTGCTTTGGCTTGCGGAAACTTAACATCACCACGAAAGCTGTCTCCCATTCCACCAAGAACGGCGTGTTGACTGATCGCAAGTGGGGCGTTGTTTAATCGATTTTGGATTTTGGATGCGGTGGCTTCTCGCTCCTCTTCAGAGACTTCAATAGTATTTTTAGTTGGGATAATAATGTGTCGTAAATTATTACGCCATTCCCCAGTTGATAATACATGTGCTACTTTTTCACCTGAAAAAGAGCACTGCTTCGCGAGGGTATGGAGCAAATTCGGCGCAATTCCGGGTAAACCAATATGGACATTAAACATCGATTGATTGCCCATCAGAAAATTCGGGAAAGCCATGATCTGCGATATGTTCATCACCTGCAGCGATGTCTCGTAATAGATTTGCCTGAGTTACTGCCGTGTATATAGTCATTTGACAAGACAAGTCCTTTGCCATGAAGCCACGAAGAACGGCTTGACGTTCAGAAGCCGTGCACGCCGCTAATTGCGTATCAGCCGCCAACAGAGCGTACAGAAGTGGAACAAGCAACTCAGCCCGTTCAGAGAGATTACTAAGATCGAGCCCCGTTGCGCTCAAATCGATGGTCAAGCAGGGGCCGTTTGTTTCAACAATGGGTACAATCATACACCAGAACTCTCATTTGTTAATAGTTTGTTATCACAGTATCGCTAAGGTGCACGTATGAAATACACTTGCGAAACAGAAAACTATTCGTTTCTGCATAGATGCGCCGCCGCTAAAGCAATGGCTGAAAGGTCTAATTTTGTAGGTTTTGCTAAAGCTCTTCAATTCTTAATTGAAGATGAAATGCTCAACGAAGGAACTGGACCAGCCACGGTTTCATGCCGCAAGGTAAGTACTCACCGAAGCTCCCGGAAGGATATTCACAGCCGTTTATGGTTTTCCAGGGAATAAAATGATCCAACTCACCTGATGCACATAACCCAGCGCTATTTCAACGATCAGATAAGTCGCAAGTTGAAATTATTTATCATAAGATAGATTCTGAGAATTTGGTTTTAGCCAAAAATTTGCACCCGCATTACCGCTGACAAATGCCTCTGAGGATTTTATCAGAGGTATTTTTGCAGCTCAAAAACGACTGATTTTGCACTATTAGTAAAAATACAAGACCAATAATAAGTTGCGCAAATTGTAATCCAAAACCCAATATTTTGGGATGGCTACAACCCACTGTTTCGGTTTCGAAAGATATTACGTGAGAAAAACGACTTTTGTCGCTTGAAGCAAATCAATGAACATGGAGCCCAGGAACAATTTCATTTGACTCCAAGCGAAACAGGAAGCAACTTAAGCGGTAATTAGTTTCCGTAATTCTCTTAAAGGGTTTCTAGATGGCCAATCATATTTTAACAAACCTAGATGATACCTACACCACCAGTCACAGCAACTTGGGCAAAATCGAAGGGCTGCGTGGTAACGATGCGATTATAGTATCTGGAGAATTGGCTCGCCAGATTGATGGCGATCAGGGGGACGATGATCTGTCCGGTGCTGAGCTTATCTTTGGTGGCAACGGTGATGATATGATCGCCAACGCCCAGGTTGCCTATGGCGGCGACGGCGATGACGTGTTCGCAACATCGATTGCGACAGCTTACGGTGGGGCGGGTGACAACACATATAATATGAATGCTGGATCAACGGCCTATGCGGGTGCTGGCCATGAATTATTTTTTTTGGAACAAGATCAGAGCCCGGCGGGTGATTTTGCAATTCTCCATGACGATGCAGCCACATACCTTGCCAATGGTGCTCAAGACATCATTGCGATTGATGCACCAATAGAGTCCTTTGTTT
>JBMYWL010000011.1:0-16130 GCA_049607365.1 Alphaproteobacteria bacterium
AAGCGCGTCGCCGCAATACGTGCGATTTGAACGGTTATGTCAGCGCGTAATGCAAGGCTTTGTGACGACAGTGGGTCTTGAGTTTCAAACAGACTGTCGGCGATGGTCTCGCCAGTTTCAGAATGCAGCGTGTTTACATACTCAAGTAAGGGGGGCTTCACCTGTTGAAAACCGAAATCAGCAAAGGTGTTGCACAAGCTGGAGACAGCTGTGGTCTCAATCGCCGCAAGTGGCGGCAACAAGTCTTCAAAGCCAGCTGGCAGAATATTATCTATTGCGTGGGAATCCATGTACCGTGTTCGCTGTAAAAAAGCCTACGGTATTGAGGGTTTACACAGGTGATGGACACACGGCAAGCTCAACGGGCATTAGGGAGGCATGCGTTTGTTACGACATTTGTCTAGATGCTGGATCAAGTCCAGCAAAGGTAAAGGCGCGCACCTGCACTGGACACCGATCCAGTGCCCAGAAAAACAAGAATTGAGTTCCAACAAACTGGATGCTGGATCAAGTCCAGCAATGGTGAAGGCGTTAACTAGTCAGCAAAAACAATCGAAATGCGTCTGTTTTGCTTGCCCTTTTTTTCAATTTTAGACACGCGTACCTTTCCAATTTCAGCGGTTGTCTTCACGTGGGTACCGCCACAAGGTTGATAGTCAACCTGACGTGTCTCATTGCCGATGCGGATCATACGTATATACCCCGACCCGCGTGGTGGCTTAACTGACATGGTGCGCACCAAATCAGGGTTAGCATCAAGCTCGGCATCAGAGATTGAAGACGCTGAAACTTCATAGTCACCGTCTATCAGCTCTTGAAGTTGGGTACTGACCAGTTCTTTGTCCGGTGCAGCTTCCAGGTCAAAGTCCAGACGAGACTTTTCAGCACCAATCGAACCACCAGTTACAGGTGCATCTATCAATGAGCACAAAAGGTGCAGGGCTGTGTGCATTTGCATATGTTTGTAGCGGCGATCCCAGTTCAAAACCAATTCGACTTCATCACCAACAGACCCTGTGAAACTACCAGCTTCGACCACATGCACAATTTCGGTGCCCTCGCCTTTGATGGTGTTGCTAATCTCTACACCGTCAACAGAACCCGTGTCCCCCAGCTGACCACCGCCAGCGGGGTAAAAGATAGTTTGGTCTGTGACCAAACCTTCATCCGTGACTTTGGTCACCTTTGCCGTACAGGTTTTTAGAAATGAGTTTTCGCGAAAAATGTCTTTTGTCACAGTATCTACTCCTAAGAGGGCATATTTTGAATTTGGTCGCAAAGGTCTGACACGATTGACTGGACAAGTGCCGCGTCCTCGCCTTCAGCCATTACACGCATCACAGGCTCAGTTCCGGACTTCCTGATCAGAATACGACCAGCACTGCCAAGCTTTTCTTCAAAGCCAACCACGGCCTTTTTAAAGGCTGCATTTTCCGATGGGTCAGCACCCGAGAAACGTACGGATTGCAATATCTGTGGAAACGGCTCAAACACACTCAACGCCGTGGATGCAGGAACTTGCTGCTCGACGAGTTCCGCCAGCACTTGCAGACCCGCCAACAGGCCGTCCCCTGTTGTTGCGAAATCAGTCATGATCATATGGCCAGATTGTTCGCCACCAAAGTTAAAGCCGCCTGTGCGCATTCTTTGAAGAACGTTCTTGTCACCCACAGATGTGCGTTCCAATGTTAGACCCTGCGCGTTTAATGACTTCTCTAAGCCCATGTTCGACATAACCGTTGAAACAATACCGCCGCCACTTAGCCTTTCGCGTCTTAACCAGTTTTTGGCAATCATGCCCATAATCTGGTCGCCATCAACAACCTGTGCGTTTTCATCAACCAGAATGATGCGATCCGCATCACCATCCAGCGCGATACCCAGTTGAGCACCGGTTTCTTTCACCTTGGCACAGAGCGCTTGCGGGCTGGTCGCGCCAACCTGGTTGTTAATGTTTGTACCATCGGGCTTACAGCCAAGCGTGATAACTTCAGCACCCAGCTCATACAACACCTTTGGCGCAACGCGGTAAGCAGCGCCATGTGCGCAATCGACAACAACCTTCACACCTTCAAGTGACAAGTGTCTTGGGAAGCTTTGCTTAACAAGTTCCATGTAGCGTCCACGCACGTCGTTCAACCGTTCAACGTTTCCAACTTCCGTCGCGTCAACCATATGCTCAGCACCGTTGCCAGCGCGAATGGCGTCCAAACTCGCTTCAATCTTCGCCTCTACTTCGTCAGAGAATTTATAGCCGTCAGGTCCAAAGAATTTGATGCCATTGTCGGTGTAAGCATTGTGAGATGCTGAAATCATAACCCCAAGGTCGGCCCGCATGGATCGTGTCACCATTGCTACTGCTGGTGTTGGCAAGGGGCCAAGCAGAATGACGTCAAACCCGACGGCTGCAAACCCAGCGGTCATGGCCTGTTCCAGCATGTAGCACGACAGGCGTGTGTCTTTACCGATTACAACCTTGTTTCGATGGCCCGTGTTTCGAAAATTCGCACCTGCCGCCATAGCTGCTTGAAGTGCAACTTCCGCTGTGATTGGGAAGGTGTTTGCGCGACCGCGGATGCCATCTGTTCCAAAGTATTTTCTTTTCATGAGTCTTTTCAGAATAAATGTGATTTAAAAATTGTTAGCGCTGAAACGTGCTTTAATTGTGGATTACTTGCCAAACCCTCATGGCTTGACAGGATTCACCAACGTCATGAACGCGGGTCATTTGCACACCTTGCTCCAGCCCTTGCAGCAAAGCAACCAGTGAGCCCGGTAATCTTTGCTTTGGTGTCGTTTCACCCACGACCTTGTCGATGAAGGATTTACGGCTTGCGCCAAGCAATATGGGCGCACCCAAACCATGGAAAAGGCTTAGATTTGCCAGTAAATCCGTATTGTGTTTCAAGGTTTTACCAAAGCCTATGCCAACATCTGTGCCAATCTGACTTCGGGTCAAACCTGCTGCTTCACAGGCCTCAAGCCTTGATTCCAAATAGTCATAAACATCCAACACCACATGCGAATATGCTGGTGCGTTTTGCATATTTTTGGGCTGCCCCTTCATGTGCATCAGAAACACAGGTTTGGCACAGTTCACCGCCGTTTCAAGGCTGGCTGGTGAATGTTCTAAAGCTGTTACATCGTTAATGAAATCAGCACCCGCAGATACTGCTTCACGCATGGTCTCAGGGTTTCGCGTATCTATTGATATTTCTGCGTTGATGCCGCGAAGTCCTTCAATAACAGGAGCCACACGTTTAATTTCTTCGGAAACAGAAACCACATCTGCACCCGGACGGGTCGACTCCCCGCCAATGTCTAAAATACTTGCACCGTCCGACACCATGGCTTTCGCTTGGTTAATCGCTGTTGCTGCGGCGAAGTTGTCACCGCCATCAGAGAAGCTATCTGGCGTGACATTAACAATGCCCATCAAGTGCGGTTCCGCCATGGTCAAGCCGCCAAAATCTGCACGTGGTTGTGTCAGTTTTTCAAACAAAGCGGAAACCTGTGGCAGGTTCAACAAAGGCTGAAGATCGGCCACGCTTAAAACGCTGGATTTAACGTCACCATTCACGTTGCGCATTGTTGCACGCAAGTTCAGAAAACGTCGCCATCCACCAGCCAGTACTTCGCCTTCAGTCGAACTAAAAGCAACGGGCTGTAAATACAATTTACAGCCCGCATCAAGTTCAGATTTTATCAGATCAGCACTCATTTATGCTGGCTCTGCCGGTGTTTCTTTTGGCGGTGTGTCTTTTAGCGTTTTATCTTCCGACTCAGATGTTGATTGCGGAAGACCAGACTTGGGAAGCTTGGAGCGTGGCGAGCGCGGTGGCTTTCCATCTTTGTCGCTTCGGTCCAATTTACCACCTTTCATCAAGATGCGTGCTTCTTCAGCCGTCACCGTTTCATACTCGATCATACCACGTGCCAAGTTTTCAAGCTCGTCATTGTGTTTAACAAGAATTTCGCGTGCTTTGTCCTCTCCTTCAGAGATTAGACTGCGAACTTCCTTGTCGATCGTTCCTTGAGTTTCCGGTGAAACATCTTTTTGATTTCCAAAATAGCTTTCTTGTGGACCATAAAACAATCGACCAAGCGATTCTGAAAAGCCCCACTCCTCAACCATTTTACGTGCCAAGCGTGAAGCCTGACGAATATCCGAAGACGCACCAGAGGTGATGTTTTCAGCGCCGTAAATCAGCTCTTCAGCAACCCGACCACCAAAGGTCATGGCCAAGTCTGCCTTCATCTGTGCTTCGGTAAAGGAAACACCATCGTCAATCGGCAGATATTCAGCGAAGCCCAATGCCGGACCACGTGGAATAATCGTCAATTTGTGCAACGGCGCTTTTACAGGCACGTACATGGAAACCAAGGCGTGTCCGGCTTCGTGATAAGCCGTGCGCTCAATCTCTTCTGTTTTCATGACTAAACTTCGACGGGCTGAACCCATTTTCACCTTGTCACGTGCTTCCTCGAAATCGCCAGATGTGACAACGCGCTTGTTTGTGCGGGCCGCGTGGAGTGCTGCCTCGTTCACAAGGTTCGCCAAGTCTGCACCTGAAAAGCCTGTTGTTCCACGCGCAATCCGGTGCAAATCAACATCTGGCCCCAAAGGAACAGCGTTTACGTGAACGTTCAAAATCTTTTCACGACCTGTAATGTCCGGCAATGGAACTGTCACCTGACGGTCGAAACGACCAGGGCGTAACAATGCTTTATCCAGAACATCTGCACGGTTTGTTGCAGCAACGATAATAATACCTTCGTTACTTTCAAAGCCGTCCATTTCAACCAACAACTGGTTCAAAGTCTGCTCACGCTCTTCATGTCCACCTGAGGCACCCTGAGATCGGGCGCGACCAACAGCGTCAATCTCGTCGATGAAAATGATGCAAGGTGCGTTTTTCTTGGCTTGCTCAAACATGTCGCGAACACGGCTGGCACCAACACCAACAAACATTTCAACAAAGTCAGATCCTGAGATTGAGAAGAATGGAATGTTAGCTTCACCAGCAACTGCTTTAGCAAAGAATGTCTTACCAGTTCCTGGAGGGCCAACAAGCAAAACACCTTTTGGAATTTTTCCGCCCAAGCGCTGAAACTTTGCTGGCTCACGCAGGAACTCCACAACTTCTTCAACGTCAGCCTTGGCTTCATCTACACCAGCAACATCTTCAAAAGTTTTGCGGTCCATGTTTGGTGTCAAAAGCTTGGCCTTAGACTTGCCAAAACCCATACCGCGAGCACCGCCGCCACCGCCTTGCATGTTGCGCATCATGAAGAACCAGAAGCCAATCAACAGCAGGATTGGTAGAAGCGAAAAGAATATACTGGAAAGGCTAATGCCACTGTCCGGTGGAATTGCAGTTATCTTACTTACTTTACCTTCCAACAAACGCTCGACCAAATCTGGGTCGTTTGGAGAATAAGTCTCAAACTTCTTACCTGTTAAGTCGGTAAAGGCAATTTCTCGTCCTTGAATTTCAACTTCTTTCACGCGGCCTTGCTCGACCTCTGTCACGAATTCAGAGAAGGCGACTTCGCTTCCGCTGTTGCCGCTCTGACTGTTTTGGAACAGGTTAAACAGTGCAAAAATCAGCACTAAGGAAACAATCCAGACAATAGTGTTTCGGTTCATGTTCACGAATGAGAACTTTCTTTTATAAATATGACGTCAGGCTATCAGATTTTTGATCCTAAAAGCCTTTGCTTCTATGTAAGGGAGTCTTTAGCAGAAACAACCGCGAAAATCTGTTTAGATGGCTCAGTATTACGCATAAGGCCAAATTTATTGCAGAGACTCGGCATCTGGTTGATATTATTCTCAAACTCAAGTTGCGGAACGGCAAATACATGTGGTTTATCTGTGTGTTCAAGCACAACCAAACCAGCCAATATGTAAGACGGTAGATGCGGGGCCATATGTTGGCGATACATCTGCGCGCGTTTTTTACCCAAAATTCCGACGTTGTAACCCTGCAAGTGTGCCTCATCGCTTAAGGTAGAAACCACACAGGATTTATCTGGATTGAAAACGCGTCGTGCTTCCGGAAAAACATACAACTTATCGCCTGATATTTTCGTTCGTACAGCGTTCACACTTGCGCCATGCTCGATTAGCTTCTTTATGCTAGCATGGGCAACACTTTGAACCTGTTCTTGTGGGTTCAACCAGTTGATCAACCTTAACAAAACATCTTCTTGAACTGCTTTGGGTAAGTCCAAAAATTCTTGGTGGTCTATGACCGCAAAACCTAACTCATTAAGTTCGACAGAATATTCGATGAATTTCACAGCTTGCTGTTCAGTCCAGCGTCTCAACTTGCCTGCCAACGTCTGAAATTCGCATAAATTGTTTTGACCCAGACCCACCTTTTCAAACTGACGCCTGTTTGCGCGTAACCAATTGCGTGTCAGTTTCAGGTCATCATTGCTGGGGTCCTCGACCGGAACAGCATCAAAAATTTGTAATGCCCGATGAATTTGTGCCTTTTCAAACGTTAAGAGCGGTCGAGCGAGTGTCACGCCATCGGTTTCAACCAGTGACGACATGCCGCTCAAACCACGCAGTTTTGTGCCCCTATCCAAGCGCATCAGCAGTGTTTCATGTTGGTCGTCACGATGATGCCCCGTCAGCAAAACAGGGGCTTTGTGAGTCTGAGATTTAATATAGGTTTGTATTAGCTCATACCGCGCATCCCGCGCTTTATTCTCAACACCGCTGGTGATGGGTTCGTGCGCCCAAGACAAAACCTTCGTTTTTATACCATGTTGTTTTAGTATGGTCTGGACCTGAAGCGCTTCACATTCGGAGCTATCACGCAGCTGGTGATCCACGATTAAAGCCGTCAAGCGATTGCCCTGGTCACCAAGCCACTGCTTCACAAGCAAGGTCAAACACAGGCTGTCCACCCCACCAGAACAGGCGACATAGAAATGTTGAACATCTGGCCTTAAGCCAAGTTCTGCCATTTGCTGTGAAAACGTGGACGTGTTTAGCACTTGGTCTTTACTGAAGTGCGCAATTCAACTGCTGGGCTTCGACCATACCACGATCGACCAAACCTGGTCTATCGTTTGCAAACCGGCGCTTCAGCAAACCGTAACTGGCGCACGCTTCATTGTTTCGACCCAAACGGCTTAAAGACAAACCAAGCTTTAGCAAATGATCAGCAGATTTATTGCCATCTCTGTAGGACATAAAACCGTCTGAAAACTGAAGGGCGGCACGTTGATAATCACCACGGCTATAAAATGTTTCTCCAAGCCAGTAAGAAGCGTTACTCGCCAGAACGGATTGGTTATAGGATGCCAAAAATGCTTCAAACTGCTTTTGGGATTCATCATATTTCCCCACCTGCAAATTGGTTAGCGCACTTTCGTACAAACCCTGAGCGTCTAAGTTTTCTGTAGTATCGCTTGTAGATTGTTGGTCCGGCTGCTGCACTGCATCACCTGTTT
This sequence comes from Alphaproteobacteria bacterium, assembly GCA_049607365.1. GTDB lineage: Bacteria > Pseudomonadota > Alphaproteobacteria > UBA7985 > JBMYWL01 > JBMYWL01. Next base: position 7,474 of record JBMYWL010000011.1, read on the forward strand.
GGTATGGGTCAAAAGCTGTTTGCAGGGCTGAATCAGCATCAGTGTTGGTTAAAGGGAAACCAGAAAGCTCAATACCAACCTTCCCTTCACCGTCGTCAGTTTGGGGCGGTTGAGCAGGGTTAAGCAACAATTCTGGGTTGGGCACACCAATGGTCGCGACTTGCTCTTCCAGTTCGCGCATGCGCGTTAACAACTGACTTTCGAATTGTTTACGGTCTTTGTTGCTTTGGCGAATGTTGAAATCTATTCGCTCAATTTCACCGGTCAGGTTACGCAATTGTGCTTCTAGGCCCGAAACCTTAACTTCCAAACCAGCAAGACCAGATGTGTTACCACCGCCAAATCCGTTTGTGCTACCAGAGCCCAAACCAGCTTGTTTTTGCATCACGACCAATTCGCCCTGAATGTTTTGCAGGGTTCGAACCACATAATCAAAATCACCGCGCAGTTGGTTCATCTGCAACGTAAGTTGATCAACTTGAGAATATTGACCGCTTGCTGCGGTTGACAACACGGGTGCACAAACTGTCAACAAAACAAAAAAGGCGAAGCTTTTCAGCTTCGCCCCTAAATTTGTTGTCAGGTTCTTTGCTTTTTCAAAAAGCATCACTTCAACCTTTTGGTTTTATTATCGAACGATAAACACCGAACGTCTGTTCAAAGCCCAAGCGCGTGGGTTAGAGCCAGCTGACGCCGGACGCTCCTTACCAAACGACACAGAGTTTAGACGAGATGTAGAAACACCCTGTGACGACAGAAAGTTCTTAACTGTGGTCGCGCGGCTTTCACCAAGCGCCAAGTTATACTCGCGCGTGCCGCGCTCATCAGCGTGACCTTCAATTGTCAAAGTGCGCGATGGGTTCTGGTTCATCCAACCTGCAACACCAGACAAGATAGCCTGTGCACGACCATCCAACTGCGAAGAGTTGGTCTGGAAGAAGATGCGATCACCCGCATCTGCGCGCAATGCTTCCTGCGTACCAAGCGTAAAGTTCGGCGTTGGTGTAATAGGTGCCGAAATAATAGACTGCGGCAAGCTGGCGATTTGCGGTGTAGGATCAGTTGCGATGCCTGGCAGTGTTCCTGGCAAACCTTCAAATGCGCTAGTACCCTGCGCGTTTAAGGCATCCAGATCTGCAGCAAGATCATCAGCTTCATCAACCTTTTTGCCGCTACACGCCGCAATGGTCAGTGACAGCAATACAACGAGCAAAAACTTAAATTTCATTTTGTCCTCCAACAGACAAGTAACCCAAATAATAATTCTGGGATGATAATATCAACTAAGTTGCAAAGATGGAACCGAAATGGGGCGAATTATAGACCTAGTGGTTGAGAAACCGTGACTCTCCCAAGGCTAGATATAATTACACACCTATCTAGGTAAAAGGGGTGACCACGCCGGATCAGAGGCATCTGCAGGAGTCGGAATTTCACGTTCTAGAAATGAAAAAGTGTCGACCATGAACAAACGCGTGCGCCCTGCACTTTCGTCATTCAATGCCCTATCTTGCTTGAAATAGGTCAGAATTCTGCCGTTTGGTGACCATTCTGGCCCCTCCACAAGGAACCCGGTGGAGATAAGGCGTTCGTTAAACCCGTCCGTGTCCATAATGCCAACCGCGAAGTCATTATCCAGAATGCGGGTGAAAGCGATTTTGTCACCCTTCGGTGACCAAACCGGTGTTGCGTAAATTCCGGCACCAAACGAGATGCGTTGCACACCAGACCCGTCCGCATTCATCACGTAGATTTGTTGAGATCCACCACGGTCAGAGTTGAAAACGATCCGTTTTCCATCAGGGCTGTATGACGGAGAGGTGTCAATCGCCGAGTCTCTGGTCAGTTGTCGAACTTGACGCGTTTGAAGGTTCATAACATAGATGTCAGTGTTCCCCTCTAAGGCTAGGCTCAAGATGACAGATTGACCATCTGGCGAAAACCTTGGTGCAAATGTCATGGTACGACCCGGGAAATCACCCAGGGTTTCTCTGTGCCCGGTTGCCAAATTCAACAGCTGAACCTGCGGTCGGCCAGCCTCATAGGAAATGTAAGTGATCTCCTGTCGGGTTGGCGAGAAACGCGGGGTCAGAACCAGCTGCGAACCATCGGTCAGGAACCTGTGATTACCACCGTCCTGATCCATAATCGCCAAGCGCTTGATGCGTCGTGTCGATGGACCGCTTTCCGAAACATAAACAATGCGGCTGTCGAACAGGCCCGCCTCACCCGTCAGGCGAACATAAATCTCGTCCGCGATTATGTGGCCAATGCGACGCCAGCTGTCAGAAGTGGCTGAATAAGATAAGGCAAAAATTTCTTTGCGTTGCGGAACATCGTATAACCAAATATTGGCTTGCATCCGCCCGTCAGAAAGGGTGGAAAGGCTTCCGGTCATCAAAGCTTGGGTTTTATCAACAGACCAGCCGTTAAAGTCGACACCTTCTAAAGCCTGATTTGGGCTTTGTGGGAATGCGCTTGACCCTAGTAGCTTTAACAACCCTGTTTTTTGCAGGTTTTCACGGATTAACTGTGGCAAATCATGCGCTATATCAGCGACGTTTGCATCATCTACCCGAAGATCCGTCACTGCAATCGGCAATGCGCGACGTTGGCCGCTTGTGACCTGAATGTCGACTTGGGCTTGAATGGGCTGGATGATGCACGCAGTTGTAACAACGACAAACCCAACAAAATAGCTTAAAAAACGTTTGATTGGTTTCAGCATCTTAATTCCTGACAAAGTCTGAGGTCGCAAAACTAATAGTTTGTGTTTTCCAAAGTTCATAAGGAATATCCTTTAGTTCAAACAAAGGGCCGTCCGACATAAGCGCACGCATTGCACTGTCAGCCACTTGGCGATATACAGCGTCATTTGAATAACGCTCCTGATTGTTGGCTGTAATTGTGTTTATGGTAGCATCTTCATTCAGATCCAACACCAAACTGACAGATGGAACGGTGCTAATATCCAAACCAGGTGGAATGTACCAGGATCCACCGATACGGTTTGAAATACGGTCAACTTCAATATTCAAACTGGACAAAGCTGAAGCACCAGCTTGCTGCAGTTTCACTTGTTCTGTTGTTGTCGCATCTTCGTTTAGCAATGCGAGCATTTGGTCGTTCAGCTGATCGGTTAACTCAGCTTCAGATGGTTGATCTGGCTTTGATTCATCTGGCTTCACTTCCTCGGGCTGTACATCCGGCTTGTTGTCAGGTTTGGCAGCCGCCATCAGCTTCTCAAGCGCTTCCTTGTCCTTCTTCGCTTGCTCCAGCTTTTCTGCTTCCAGTTTTTCAGCAACACGCTTGGCTTCTTCCTGTTCTTTACGAAGTTTCTCTGCTGCGGCCTGTTGACGCTCTTGCTCTTTCTTAAAGGCTTTGGCGAGTGCACGAGGCTTTGGCTTGGGAATTGGTGTTGTTACTTTTTCAGCGTCCAGATCAGTCGAGGCATCAGCCAAGTTTATCTTGTCTTCACCTTGCTCAGCCGTTGACGGTTTTGGATCGTCCTCAACCACCTGCTTGCCCGCATCGGTTGTCGCAGCATCTGTGTTTTCTGCGTCAGTCGGATCAGTCTCTGTCGGATCCTGCTGCTCAACCCCATCTTCACCAGTTGACGAGCTTAGAATTCGGTCAACCAAGTCCGACACAGCTTGATCAACGGATGCATTCGACGGTGTCTCAACCTCTTGCGGGTTTTCCTGTTCTTGGCTGTCACTGCCTGCATCTGCCCGTTGTTGAGCGGCAGATTTCTCATCTTCAGTTGCCTTGCCGTCTGGGTTAAAGCTGGCGCTTTGTTGATCGTTTTGTGCAATCAACAAGTCCTGCGCCGCTTCAGGTGTTAAGGCAGGCTTAACCTGATTATCCACGATTAAGGGTTGGCCAAGCGGTTGTGCGGTTTCACGCTCATTGGACAGTTTTAGATCGTCAGGAAGCGTAATATCTTGAACCGTTTCTAAGGGCTTGGCTGCGGCTTCGGGTAAGACGTCCTGCGTGTCCTCGCTCTCCACATCATCCGGCTCTTCGACCACATCTTCAATCAAACCCGTTTCGATTACCAGATCGATTGCTTGAACAGTTGGCAAAGCTGGCACATCATCATCACCAATTGAGTACAGGCTCAACAACCCCACAACAGAAACGTGCAGCAACACGGATGTTAGCTTTGGACCTATGGGCAATTTTGACAAAATACTGGAAGGAGGAGTTGGCATAAATCGGTGCTAGTTCTGTTCAACAGCATCTGTGCCAGGCACGGAAACTAGCGCCAACTTTGAAAAGCCCGCCTGTGTTACGGCACCCATAACTTCAAAAACATCACCATACTGAAGCTTCGCATCACCGCGAATGTGTATCTTCCGTTCTTTATTGCCCGCTGCCGCTTCATCCAGCGCGATCAACAATTTCAGCTCGCCCTCAACCTGTGTGTCGTCAACAAACCACGCGCCTGTTTCATCAATTGAGATGGTGATCGGGTCGTCGTTGGCGTTTAGAATTGGGGCAGATGAGTTTGGCAAGTTAATCGGCACACCAACCGTCAACAAAGGAGCTGAAACCATAAACACGATCAGCAGCACCAACATGACGTCAACAAATGGCGTAACGTTAATTTCAGCACGCAGTTGGTGGGCGCCGTATGAACGACGCCGACCGCCACGACCACCACTTTTCAGCAGATCACCTGCCATCTGACTTGCCTTCCAACTGACGGGAAATAATGGCCGTAAATTCTGACATGAAAGACTCTAAGCGAACGCCGAAACCGCCAAGGTCAGTGGTAATTTTGTTGTATGCGATTGTTGCAGGAATGGCCGCAACCAAACCCAGTGCCGTCGCCAGCAATGCCTCTGCGATACCCGGTGCCACAACACTCAAGTTGGTGTTGCCTGATTCAGCGATCGCGTTGAATGAATTCATGATGCCCCAAACGGTTCCGAACAAGCCAACAAACGGTGCGGCAGAGCCAACAGTCGCTAAAAACACCATCTGGCGTTCCATGGCTGCCATTTCACGGTTGATTGAAATGTCCATGGCACGTTCTATACGTTGTTGCAGTGACACGCGCAGAGATTCAGTGCGTAGGGACCCGTTGCCTAAACCACCACCGTGTGAAGAACGTCGCCATTCCCGCATTGCCGAAACAAACACGGCTTGCATGGGGTTGGCTGGACGGTCACCGATGCGGTCATAAAGCTCTTCTAAAGATCCACCTGACCAAAAAGACTCTTCAAACGAGCGTGCGCCCCGGTTTGCCCGACGGACCGACACAAGCTTTTCGAAAATAATTGCCCATGTCCAAATTGACGCCAGCACCAAGCCCACCATTACCGCTTGAACGACAATATCAGCTTCTAAAAACAGTTCCCAGAAAGACAAGTTTCTCTATATCCCAAAACAAACAGATTAAAGCCCCAAGCCAAAATCTCTTTGGTAAGGGCTTATAAATTCGACCGGTAATCAGTCAGCAGGCAATCAGTCAGTGCTTTTGGCACGCGCTGTGGCCGACCATCCCCATTGATACATGCAAGTTCCACCTCGGCTGTTACCAAAAGCTGATCATTGCAAACGACATTTTGCAAAAGAACAATTTTGGCGCCACCAACCAACTTTATGTTGGTGTGAATTTGCAGCAAATCTTCGAGTTTTGCCGACCGTTTAAACCTCAAGTCGCAACGACTTACGACTATAAGTGCGCCGTGTTCGTGTTGAATCTTTGACGGGCTCATGTCGAGCTTGCGGAACATTTCGGTCCGTGCACGCTCTATAAATTTCAGGTAATTTGCGTAGTAAACAATACCTTGTGCGTCCGTGTCTTCATAATACACACGTATGTGCCATATGTGGTTTTGCCCGTCAGAAACGGCCTCAGTCGCCAATTGTGTCACCTTGACCACTTTCTAACATGGGGTTGTCAAAAAGTTGGGCTTGGGGCTCAGCTGCTGTCGCTGGGCGCACCATGCCCAAGTGGTCCCAAGCACGCTCGGTCATCATCCGACCACGCGGGGTACGTTGCAACAAGCCCTGCTGTAGTAGATATGGCTCAATCACATCTTCAATCGCGTCACGCTGTTCCGACAAGGCGGCGGCAAGCGTTTCGACACCCACTGGCCCACCTTTGTATAAGGTTGCGATACATGTCAGATAGCGCCTGTCCATGGAATCCAGACCAAGCCCGTCGACCTCAAGGCGGCTCAAAGCTTCATCGGCAACATTTTTGTCAACCAAGGTAGCTTCGGTGTAACTTGCATAGTCACGCACGCGCCTCAGCAAGCGGCCAGCGACACGTGGCGTTCCACGCGAGCGAGCTGCAACTTCACGCGCGCCAGAGGCATCCATTTGAAAGCCCAATAAGCGTGCATTACGGCGAACGATCAATTCCAATTCATCGATCTCATAGAAATTCAAACGCAGGGGAATACCGAAACGTTCGCGTAAAGGGGTTGTCAGCAAACCCAAGCGCGTCGTCGCTCCAACAAGTGTGAAAGGCGGCAGGTCAATTTTGACGGATCTTGCAGCTGGTCCCTCGCCTATCATCAGGTCCAACTGAAAGTCTTCCATCGCGGGGTATAGAATTTCTTCAACCGCAGGGTTCAAACGATGAATTTCATCAATGAACAAAACGTCACGCGCTTCAAGGTTGGTCAATATGGCTGCGAGATCACCCGCTTTGGCAATAACAGGGCCAGAGGTCGCGCGAAAACCAACGCCCAATTCGCGGCTGATTATCTGGCTGAGTGTTGTTTTCCCCAAGCCCGGCGGTCCGTAAAACATGGTGTGGTCCAGCGCTTCTTGTCGCGCTTTTGCACCATGAATGTATATGGCTAAATTTTCACGTAACCGCTTTTGCCCCGTAAAATCTTTCAGGGTTTCCGGTCGCAAAGCCTGATCGGTTTCACCATCAATTCGGTCAGGGTTCAATATACCGGCGCGGTTGTTGTTAGCGTCTTGTTCACTCATTTAAGAAGCGCTTTCAAAGCGGCAGATATGAGGGCGGAGACATCTGCGTCACTACCCAAATTCGCGTTGGCAGCGGCCACAGCTGAGTACGCTTCTGACCTGCCATAACCCAAATTCTCAAGTGCTGAAATCGCATCTGCATTCGCGCTGCTTGGGGCCTCTGACTTGGCTTCAGCTTGTGGGGTGTCAAGCTGTGCCTGACTTCCTGTCGGCAAGTTGATCGCTTTGTCTTTTAGCTCTGACACAATCCGTCCAGCGAGCTTTGGACCGACACCGTTTGCTTGTGACACCGCTGCTTTGTCTTGCGCTGCCAAAATCATCGACAATTTTGCTGGTGCGTGGATCGCTAAAATCGCTAGAGCAACGCGTGCGCCAACACCTTGAACAGACTGCAAAAGCTTAAACCATTCGCGTTCTTCAAGGTCAGCAAAACCGAATAAGGATATTGCGTCTTCCCGAACCACAGTTTCAATGTGCAAGCTGCCCGCTTCACCCACAGTCAACTTACCAAGTGTGCGGGTCGACGCTTGCACCAAATACCCAACACCCTGAACATCAACCACCGCAAAGGTGTCTGTAACGGTGTCGATTATGCCCTTAAGTTTTGCGATCACTGTTGTTTTGTCCTTACAACTATTCTTAACTGTGGATTTATTTCAGGATCTAACAAATGATCCAGCTCTGGACCTGATCCAGAGCCCAGGAAACACTTACACAAAACCTTAGCTGGACCCTTGATCAAGTCAAGGGATGGAAGTGGGTAAGAATTAGGGCTAAACCCAATTTACACGATGCTTTGAGTTAGCACTGAAAATGGAATAAACAGTTTGTTTGGATTTTCCCTGTCTTGTTGGAACCCATGATGCAAGTAAAATGAAACTGCACGCTCATCTTTTGCCTCAACTACCAAACTATGAACCGCGACTTCTGATCTTAAAGCTCTTTGCATCGCGTCAAAAATCAACCCAGACCCTACCTTTTTTCCTTGATAGCTTATGTCTATTGCCAACCTGCCGATCAAGGCTGATGGAACGTCTGGATATTTAGGCAGTTTTTTTTGCCATTCACGTGGTAATGCTTGTAACCGAACGTTACATGCACAAAGCGTATAAAAACCAGCGATTTGATCGGAGTTTTTATCAATAGCAATGAAACACTTTGCGACTTTCCGCTTTACATCTTGGCTTACCTGCATCCCAAAATAATGGTTTAAAGCTTTAGAGCCACAATCAAAATCCGTTCGGTTTTCTTTCTCTAAAGGCTTTATGTGAAAAGATCCATGGTTCATTCGCTCGTGAACATTTGGCTATGACGTTTACCGGCACGAACCATAGCAGGTGCTGGTTTTGAAGGGCAATTGCTGTAGAAGGCACAGTGCCTAGAATGCGCGAGCTTTCGTATGTCGTTCCTAAACCAGCCAGTAAAGATGAAATCAGCCAGCTTGTAGAGGATTTTGCTCAAGCCGCTTCGAATGCGATTGATGCTGGATTCGATGGAGTGGAGATTCATGGCGCAAATGGCTATTTGATCGATCAATTCTTACACTATTCTAGCAACACGCGAGAAGATGAGTTTGGCGGTAACGCTGAAAACATGGCGCGTTTCCCACTGGCTGTGGTGGATGCGATTTCAGCCCGAATTGGTGAAGACAGAACGGCGCTGCGCGTTTCTCCTGCGGCGTACTTTAATATCGACAGTGA
>JBMYWL010000012.1:0-15619 GCA_049607365.1 Alphaproteobacteria bacterium
GCCACGAGTCACGATCGCTTATGCTTTTTCCCAACTCGGCTTTCAAGTCAGCGGTTGTTTTGTTTGAAGCTGTTAGCTTATTCTTCAGTTCAGCAGCTTGTGCTAGTAGACGCGTTTTTTCACCTTTCAGACCTGTTAAAGTTCGGTCTGCAATATTTGCCAACTCACGCGCCTTTTTTGCGGCAGCCGTAGCTTCGCTGGTCACGCGAGTGCGCTCCACAAGTTTCGCTTGCAACTCTTGGCTTTTCTTCTTCAAATCACTCAAGTTGGAATTTGCTTGGTTTAGCTTCGCTTCGCGTGAAGCAACCTGTCGTTCAACATTTCCAATGTCTGCTTTTGCCGATGCCAATTCAGTCTCGGCTGACCGCAAAGCTTCACTGATTTTGCCGATCTCAACGGCGCGTTCTTTCAACAACTCTTTGTTTGCTTTGGAGTTGTCATTGAAAAGAGAGCGCATCTTAATGAGTGCTTCTTCTTTGGATGCTGCAAGCTTTGACAAAACGTCGATTTCATTCTCCAAACCAACGCGTTTTTTCTCCATGCTTGTCTTGTCAGCTTTCGCTTGGTTCAAAGATGCAACGGATTTGTCTTGCTTTTGGCGCAGCGCTTTCAATGAAGACTTTGTTTGTTTCATTTCTGCAGCTGTTGCTTTTTGTGCGCTTAGCGCATTGTTGCGATCTGCAACTGCTTGCTCTAAAAGGCGGTTTTTGTTGTTAACCAACGCTAACTGCTCTTCGATTTTGGACTTGGCTTGGGTAAGCTCTTTTTCCCGACCACCAAGCATAGCTTCTAGCTTAGCTTGTGTTTTATTTAATGCGTCAATTTGCTGGCTACGCTCCTTCACTTCAGCTGCGGCCTTGTTCGCGCTAATTTCGATGGTTTTTAGGCGCGCCAACAAGCTTTCACGCTCTGCTTTTGCTTTCAAAATTTCTGCCGACAGTTTTGCAACCTGTGCTTCGGCTTGAATGCGACTTTTACGTTCAGGGTTAATGTCCAGTTCAATCTGGCTGGCCAATGCTTCGTGTGCTTTGGCAAATTCTTCGTTTGATGCGCTGTTGTGAAACACACCACCGGTTAGGTTGCCAAGACAGCTCAGTTGTTTTTGGTCGGTCTGGTCAAGTTGAAAACCCAGTACGTGAATTTTGACGTCACCAAGTGTATCCAAAGCCTCTTCAGCTGCAGCACATATGTCTCCGCCACAGTTGTCACCACCGTCTACCAACAAAATCATGTTTTTTGGACCGTGGTGGCCAACCGCAGACTGTCCCGCCAACTGAACAGCTTCCGCCAAAGGTGAACGACCACGTGGGTTCAAGTCAGACAGTAAGTCGTCAACCTCGCCCGATCCATACCGTCCAGGCGGCAACAATTCTTCGACATCCGTACAACTTGATTTGGAACGTCGACCGAATGTCAACATTCCGACATCTCCGGCACCGCGCCATCCGCCAACTAGATTTGATGCAGCACTTGCAAATATTTCATTACGTGTTTTGGATCCACTGCGCTGCCACATGGAACCTGACAGGTCCAAAATGGTCTGAGTCAAAGGAATTTCTGGCTTTGTTTCCTTCAGCTCTGCAGCGCCATCATTTTGTTGTGCAACAACGCCACCGAAACCGATCATGCCCAAACCCAGCAATCCAGCAGTGGTTTTCACCAAACGGGATTTCATTCGGATGTTAATTTTTGAGCCAGAAAATTTCTGTTTCATAAAGTTTTTCATTGGTTTCGTCCTAGTTTAATTCTGCGTTGGCTTTGGCCAAGCTATCGATTTGCATCAATTCGCTTTCCGCCAAGCTTTGTGGCAAACTGTCGATTAAGGCGGCAACTTTCGGGTCCATGGACGTAAGTTGCTTTCGACGTAGGTGTGCCGGTTTTTGTGCGTTTAAAATTGATTTGGACGGCAAATTATCCAAATCATCTATGCTTGCAAAGTTCTCTGTTTCTTCTTCGATCAAGTTCGCCAAAAGTCGCGTGCCAGCTTCATATGGTTTCGCTTTCGGCTTTGGTGGTAGGGAAGCTAAGTACCCTTCAAGTCCACCAACGGGGTTTTTACCTTGCAAGGTTTGTTCAACAAAACTTGCATAAATTGGGGCTGCAAGGCGGCCACCTGTCCAACCGCCACCCAAAGACTTGGGCTGATCGTAACCGGCATGAACCGCGATTGTTACGTCACCGGAAAAGCCGATAAACCAGGCATCTTTAAACCCGTTTGTGGTTCCGGTTTTTCCGCCACTTCCTTCCGGAATTCGGTTGCGAATGCCGCGTGCTGTACCGCGTGTGACCACGTCTTGCAGAATTGTTTTCAGCTCATCGAATGCTTCTCGTTGAATTGGTGGCGACAAATGGCTTTCCCACTTGTTAGCATTCGCAAGGTTTTTAGCACCCGCAAGACTATGAGACAGCTGCTGCATATCTCGCTCGAACCCGCGTTGGCCGACCTTGTACCAGCTGTTATCAGCGCAAGCCGGGCAAAAAGCCTCAAAACCATCGTGCAACAAACGGTCATTTCGGTCACGTACAGACTGAATTAGTGTCGGGGTTACCAAGGTTCCACCATTCGCTATGGTCGCGTAAGCGCCAGCCATTTTCTTCAATGTGGTTTCTCTGGCACCCAAAGCGGCGGGTAGAGCATCTAAAGGTTTTTCGTAAACGCCAAGCCTTTTGGCCGTATCGCTTATGGCTGGAAGACCCATGGCCATCGCAGTTTTAACCGCAGGAATGTTTCGTGACTGGGCCAGTGCATCACGCAGCAACATGTTGCCCTTATATCTTTTGTCGTAATTGCTTGGGCGCCACGACTTTCTGCCTGGTTGATAAACTGTAACCGGTGTGTCCAAAATTTTTGTTTTAGCTGACCAGCCTTTACGAAGCGCGGTAAGGTAGATGATCGGTTTTACAGTTGATCCCGGCTGTCTCTTAGCTTGGGTCACCCTGTTAAACTGGGAAAATTCGTAAGAATAACCACCAATCATTGACAGTATTCTGCCGCTGTCATTTTCAATTGCAACCAACCCGCCATCAATAACTGGACGTTGTATGAGCTCCAGCTCCGGTAGGTCAGATTTTCTTTTGCGGGACCGGGAAATCAGTTCTGCATTTTCATACCATTGGTCCGGATTTTCTCCTTGAGCGGCAACGTATTCTTTTGGTCGGCGCACGTGTACCAAGTCACCCACCTTCAATACAAAACCGTTCGCGCCATAGCCTTTTTCGTAGAACTTCTTCGTGTTTCCAGTTCTATTTCTGGTCTGGTTTTCAATCTGGCTTCCGGCAATCGAAGCAGTACGAAGATATTCAACCTTTTTTAATAAGGGTTGGTCTTTAAGGCGTAAGCGCGCCAAACCACCATCCCTTAATTCCAATGTCGCGAAGTCAGCATCCGCGTCTATGACAAGCGCTGTCCGCCAGTGTGATAAAGGAGCGGTTTCTGCTTTTCGCAAGAAATCAAAACGCCAGCGCCTGCTCGACATGTTTATGTGGTCAACCGGACCGCGCCAGCCTTTGACGTGATCGTATCTTTCAAGCCCAGCCCGAACTGCACGATATCCGGCACGTTGCCATTCATCGTCAATCGTTGACTTAATTTTGAACCCACCCTGATTGATCAGCCAAGGCTCAAACATCTCCTCCAGCTGCATAGCCAAAGCATCTTCAACATAATCCGTTTGCAGCAGGTTGTCTTGCAAGATCACCTTGTTGCGGAACGCAATCTCTTCACTTTGGCTTTTGTTTCTGGTGTCTTTGTCGATCATGCCAAGCACCTGCATGCGCGACAAAATCCAGTCCCGACGAATTTCTGCACGGGCGCGCTGTTTCTTCGACGAAAGAGCACTCGGCGCTTTTGGCAAGGTCGCAAGAAATGCTGCTTGCGCGACTGTCAAACGCTCAGGCGGTACAGAAAAATAGTTTATCGCCGCGTCATATAAACCCGTTGCACCTTGACCGAAATAAACTTCATTCAGATAAATTCTTAGAATGTCGTTTTTATCTAGCAATCTTTCCATTCGCACAGCCATTAAGGCTTCACGCATTTTACGTGACAAGGTACGCGCACGGTCAGTGAAAATAATTTTTGCTGTTTGCTGTGTTATTGTCGACGCACCTAACAGCTTTTGTCCCTTCGCCACACGTCCGACATTCGACATGCTCGCACGAAACAAAGACTTTAAATCTACCCCTTTGTGTCGGTAAAAGCGCTGATCCTCTGCAGCAAGGAAAGCATCAATAACATGTTTTGGAAGTTTCTCGGGCTGTACGTCACCCCAGCGATGGGTACCAAATTCAAACAAAGGTACATCTGACCTGTTTGAAACATACATTTGTTTGGTGGGTTGATAGTTTGTTGCTATGTCAATCGGCGGTAAATCGTGGGTTGCAGATGCCATTGTGCCTACGAGAATGAGCGTTTTAAACATGCGCTGATCCCCCGTTGAGGCAAACCGTTGTCAGCATAGGGTATAGCAAGTTTGAAAACCTAAACCCTTGTATCTCTGTCGACACTGACATCATCCATCCCCTGACACTTGAAAATACGATAAAATGTATTTCCGCGCTTTAATTCAAACAATCTACCTTAAACAAAATCAAATTCTAATTAAGTTTCGGACACACATAATGCGCGTCGAGCCAAGGCGCCGCAAGATAAAAGGTTTTAAATTCGATCAATCTGTTCGAAGCGCATCCATAGGATCTATCCTTGTTGCAATAATACCAGTTTTTCGTGTATATTTCGTATCAATATATGGTGAAATATGTGTTTTTATTTCAGTTTTTATATTTATTTACCACTATAAGTTTATCTTGCGAATCACTCTGTTCATTTCGAGTAAGATTTTTGACTATAAATTAGACACATACATTCATAGGTTAAGCCCAATGACTATTAAGTCTTCAGGGCTCTATTCATGTGGTGAATATTCTGTATTTACTAGACGAATTCTGTATCCACCCCCAACCCCACTTCATTAAACAATATTATGACCGTTTTAATTTACATAGACGCTGATGCATGCCCCGTTAAAGACGAGGTTTACACCGTTGCCGGACGCCACCAAACCCCAACTATTTTCGTTGCAAACGAGTATATTCGTATTCCGCGATTACCTTTGTTCACCATGCAGGTTGTGGACAAGGGCTTTGACGCGGCGGATGATTGGATTGCCGAACGTGCAAACGCGCGCAGCATAGTCGTAACTGCTGATATATTGCTCGCTCAACGATGCATCGAAGCAGGGGCAAGTGTTATTGCACACACAGGCAAGCCCTTTACAGAAGCGAACATTGGCAACGCCGTCGCAACCCGCGCGATCATGCAAGATTTACGTGCTGGTGCGGGTAATAAAAACACCAACTCTACAGCACACCTTGGCGGTCCGGCGCCCTTTAGCAAAGCCGATAGATCTCGTTTTTTAGCGGCGCTTCATGAAAACATTGAAAGATTAAAACGAGCGATTTGAAATGAAAAAGATTTTAGGTCAATTTCAAGCGCTTTTGCCCTATGCTGATTTTTAAGCACCAAAGGATAAAACCATGTTCAAGAGAATTTCGTCTTTCATACTGGCCTTTAGCATTCTTGCATTAACGTCTTTCAGCATTTCAGCGCAAGAACGCTTTCAACGCATTCCAACTCAGTTCATTGCAGCCTTGGGTGACCCAAACGCAAGCTCTGGCACAGGTGCTGAAAATTGGGGACGTTGGCACGTTGACCCCGGCCCACGTGGTGTTTGGCTACGGGATTTCAACATTCTCGCAGGCGGTGGATTTGGCCCCGGTGGCTGGAGCTTCGATAAAGAAGACTGGTGGCTGGACGAAAACGGCCTGATTATGGAAAAGCCAACCTTTCCCATGGACGCTGGAACTTACGTGGTCACTGGTGATCGAGAGGTTGTTACGACCATGACAATCCACCCTGCGGATGAAAATGGTGAACAAAAGTGGGAATTGGGCGGTAATGCACGCCTGTTTGATGTCACGCATTTACCTTGTCGTTCAGCGCGTTACTCGCCAGCTGCTGCGGGAGAGAGCTGCTCCCCCGCTAACGCTCCGCAATCAGCTTTTAAGGTTTCACCCGGTGCGAAAATGCCAGCTGTACCCGGTTGTCAGAAACAGGACTATGCCGTCCTGTTCATCGTTGGTGTTCCAATCAGCCAAGCTGAGGTTGATACTAGTCCGGAATAACCGCTGTCACTTCAATTTCAACAACCCACTCCGGTCGTGCCAATGCTGGTACGACAAGGCCAGTTGAGCACGGGTGAACGCCCTTAAGCCACTTACCCATTTCTTGGTATACGGCTTCGCGGTAACGAATATCGGTCAAGTAAACCACAATGCGACAAACCGCGTCCATGTTCGTGCCCGCTTCTTCCAACAGCATGGCGATGTTCTGCATGGTTTTTTCGGTTTGTTTGCCAGCGTCACCGACGTGCAAACACTCACGGCTGTCCAAGTCTTGGCTTACCTGACCGCGCAAGAAAACCATTGTGCCGCGAGCAACAACGCCTTGGCTTAGGTCGTTGTCCAGATTCTGCTCTGGATAAGTTTCTTTGGTGTTAAAAGGGCGAATACGCTTATGTGTAATGTCATGGGGTGAATCCATATATCTATATTTTTAAAACGTGAAATTTGTCAGTTCGAGTGAAATTCGAATTCAAGAGAATTTTGTATCGAGAACTTGGATCATAATCACTTGAACTGACACTTGTGCGCGTGCTTATTTCTTGCCTGAACCTTGGCCCCAAACCCTGTCAGAAAGACCAGCGGTTTTGTGTGCCAAGTCCAGCGGGCCATTCCAGTCAAAGTTCCGATAAACGGCTGCCAACTGGGCAAATGGTGGCGATTGAGCAAACAATTGGAATGTCAGACGATGACCAGCATAGTCGGAGTTCAACAGATCACGCGCTAACGCCAACAGCTTGCGACGGTCGTCAGCAACCCACTCGTCATTGATAGAATAAAACTTGTCGAGCCACGGCTTGGTGTCAGGGTGGGCGAAGGTTGCGGCATCTGGCGTGACGCAAATTTGACCGCCACATAACTCGCGTGCCATGTGCATCATTTTCGGCAAATTGCTCAGTGCGTGAACACGACCGGACATAAGCATGGACTGGTTAGGCATCAACAAACCGTTCGGGCTGGTTTCAGCAGTCGCGATGGACGCTTTCAGGAATGCGTCAATGCCTTCACGCCATACAGCCAATTCAGACAACTTCTCTTGAACCGCTTGTTGTTTGTCCAAGCCCGTTTGTCTGACGTTCCACAAAGCCGCACCAATAATCATATCCGCATAAGACAAGGTACGCTGAACAAATGGGAAAGCCGAGTATCTGTGCAAAGTCGTGCGGATAAAGGCTGCTGCTTTTGTGTGCTGGTAAAACAATATGTCTTCCCAAGGCACCAACACATCATCCAAAATCATCAGTGTATCAATTTCATCAACACGGTTAGACAGAGGATAATCATCAGCTGGTGCGCGACCCGCAAAACCGGTTCGACAAATGTGCTTAACACCCGGTGCGTTCATTTTCACGATGCAGCCCAAGGCGTAATCCGACAGTTCAGAGTTACCCCAGTTTGCAATAGTCGGTTTCAAAAACGCCTGGTTGGAGTATGAAGCCGCAGTTTCATATTTGGCACCACGAATGATAATACCAGCGTCGGTTTCTTTAACCACATGTACCAGCATGTCGGGGTCTTGGTCTTGTGGTGCTTTGGAACGGTCCCCTTTGGGGTCGGTATTCGCCGATACATGAAACGGGTCATCTTTAATCGCTTGGCGAATGTGTCGCTCAATGTTTTCCGAAAAGCGCGGATCAATTTCGTTCAATATGTCCTTACCATCCCAGAGCGACCACATCTCGCCAATGGTTTCATCGCCAACGCGTGTCACCACACCGCCAACGTCTTTGGTAACCAAATCAACGGCATCACGCTTTTTCTGCCAGTGCTGCTGCTCGTACGGAAGCTGCAAACCAATCGCGAAACGCTCGCCATCTTCTTCGTAGGTCATGGCCTCTTGCGTGTCGGCATCGTGCTGCATGTCATAAATCCGCGCACGCACATCAATGATCGGCTTAATTTGCGGATGACTGGTTGGGTCAGCAACCTTTTCGCCGTTTATCCAAACTTCGCGGCCATCGTTCAAACTGTCTTTGTATTCTTTACCTGTGCGGATCATATCATGAGCTCCCTTTAACTTATTTTGCTTAGCTTTACGCTTTCACCTGACTTAGGTAAAATTGATTGTTTGCATTTATTGAATAGTTTATTACTATGGCTTTTATGCAAAACTACACCCTTCGCCAGCTAGAATATTTTGTTGCCTGCATCGACCACAAGTCGATCGCGGGCGCTGCCAATGCACTCAACGTTTCTCAACCCACTATTTCTGTGGCAATTTCAAAGTTGGAAGAACAGTTCGGCATTCAGCTTTTGTTACGACACCATTCGCAAGGCGTGTCACCAACCGCCAATGCTGAAAACATTTTGCAATCCGCACGGAATTTACTGCAACATGCAGCTGATTTGGAGCTGTTGGCAAAAACCACAGGCTCGGTTGTTTCAGGTAACCTTCGTATCGGCAGCTTCAGCCCGCTCGCACCCACCATATTGCCAGCACTCATCGCGGAAATAGGTCGCACCTATCCTGACATTAACCTGATTATGAGTGAAGGCAGCCAAGAACACCTGACCAAAGGCTTGTTTGACGGCGCGCTTGATTTGGCCTTGCTGTATGACCTGAACCTGCCAGATGGTTTGCGAAAAGTACATTTGGCCGAACGCATGCCATACGTCGCTTTGCCGGAAGGTCATCCACTTTTTTCAAGTGAAACCATTAGCCTGCAACAGCTTTCCAAGTACCCCATGATTTTGCTGGATGTTGTGCCAAGTCGTGATTATTTCATCGGTCTTTTTCAACGTGTCGGCCTAAAACCAATCATCGCCCACAGCTCGCCTTCGTTAGAGTTGGTGCGCAGTATGGTGGGACAAGGCTTGGGGTATTCAATTTTGGTCACCCGTCCTGAAGGGGACATTAGCCACGACGGCAAACGGTTGATCATCCGACAATTGAGCGACGAAACGACACCAAGCCATATCGTGCTCGCGAGCTTAAAAAGCCTAAAACCAACGAATTTGGTCACCAGTTTTGAAAGCGTGGCGACAAAGCTTCAGTCGGCTTAAACCTCCAACATCATATCCGCGATATTTTCAGCTAACATCATGGTTGGGGCATTTGTGTTGCCAGCGACAATGCTCGGCATAATCGACGCATCAACAACCCGTAAAGCACCAACACCACGCACACGCCCTTGTGGATCAACGACAGATGCCGCGTCTGACCCCATGCGACATGTGCCGACTGGGTGGTAAATGGTTTCAGCACGCGCACGAATGTCAGCGATCAATTCTTCATCTGTTTGAACAGATTTCCCGGGGTAGATTTCCTTGTTTGTTTTAGTCGCCAAAGCCGGTGCATCCATTATTTGTCGGGCCAACTTCAAACCGTTTAACAAGACGTCGATGTCATCTGGGTGACTTAAATAAGACGCCTCTATAACCGCTTTGGCTTTGGGATCAGCGGAGGACAGACGGATGCGCCCGCGACTTTTAGGTAACAAGTCACACACGTGCAGCGTAACACCATAGCCCCAAGATGTTTTACGCCCATGGTCGTGCAAATAAGCTGGAATGAAGTGGTACTGCAAATTTGGACGATTTCTAGACGGGTCAGATTTAACAAAACCGCCAGCTTCCGCGACGTTTGTTGTGAATTCCCCCTTACCCTTCGTAAAATAGGACCAAGCAGCTTTTAGGGCGCGCGGTATGAAACTGGGGGCAATGCCGATTGGCGTGCGGTCTTTGGCTGATGCCATGACTGTGACATCAAGGTGGTCCGCCAAGTTCGCACCAACTTCCGGTGCATTAACTTTAACATCAATTCCGTGACGTGAAAGTTCATCCGCCGGACCAACGCCCGAAAGCATCAACAGCTGGGGAGAGTTTACAGCACCACCGGACAAAATAACTTCGCCGCCTGTGTTCAGACGAATGTCGCGATCCTTAATCGCGACACCCACGGCTTGCATTCCATCAAATAAAACGCGTTCGACCTGTGCTCGTGTTTCGACAACCAAATTTGGGCGCTTGCGGATTGGGTCCAGAAATGCGCGCGCAGCACTAAAGCGCTTACCGTTTTTCTGTGTCACTTGATAAAACCCCACACCTTCTTGGGTTTCCCCGTTGAAGTCTGGGTTGTACGGGTTTTGGCACTCCAGCCCTGCCTCTACAAAGGCTTGGCTCATAGAGTTAAGGGTTTGCAAATTACTAACCGATAAGGGGCCGTCCGTGTTGTGGTGCTCGTTTGAAAAGTTGGTGTTACCCTCCAACCTTAAGAAAAGCTCTTTAGCACGTTTCCACCCCCACGCAGGGCCAGCTGCCTTGGCCCAACCTTCGTAATCATCAGGGTGACCCCGCATATAAATCATTGCGTTGATTGAGCTTGATCCACCCAAGGTTCGTCCACGTGGCCAATATAACTTTCGATTGCCCAAACCGCTTTCAGATGCCGTATTATATCGCCAGTTCACAGATTTAACGCGCGCCAACAGCGCCAACCCCATGGGCATGTGAATAAGCGGGTTCCAGTCGCGCGATCCAGCCTCAATCAGACAGACACGGGTTTGTGGGTTTTCAGACAAGCGATTGGCCAATACGCAACCTGCCGACCCTGCCCCAACAATAATGTAATCGAACATTTAAACTCTTTATCGCGATGATGTGTACCGAAGAAACAAATAAAGCTGTAAACACGCAAACCTATGAAGTCATGTGAAACTTCCGGTTTGGGCATTTACAGCTTTAGGGGGTGAACTCAATTCACACCCTAATCTGTTTATCGTATCGGGCTTAACCCAAGCTTATGATGCATCGCTTTCAGCGTAATCAGCCAATAGCTTTTCATTTTTCGCACGTTCCAGCTTCTCTGACACTTTTTCAGCCTCTGTTACGTCCCGAAGTGTTTTCACCAAGGTTATCAACGAACCAGATAAAAACAGAATGCCCATTCCAAGATAGCCGCGTGTTGAGAAGTCAATCGGCATGTACCAAAGTGCCAAAGCAAGCATGAAATAGGCGATACAAACGCAAGCAAAGTTAAAGACTAGGAAAAGGTTTGTGTGTTGTGGCATGGTTTCTACTTTCTTATTAAATTTTACAGTATTGTGATTCAGAGTTTTTATTATTGAGCTGTATCAGCTGATTGAAAACGTGCGAGTACCGCAGAAACAGTTACTTTGTTTGGATCTCCCAAGCCTTCATCTTCAAGACTGGCATCAAGCCCGCGTCCCTCTAAGTCATTGGACAAGTCATCAAAAATTTGCATTTTTTCAACTTGATCCGGCTCATCACCAATTTTTTGAGCCAATGATTTTGCTTCACGTAGAGCTGAAAATCCGGTTAAAACCGAGTTCAAACCTTTTTGGCTCTGCGCTTCTTTTTGCTTGCTGTTTGCAACAATCAAGGTTTGGCGCAATGAAACCAAATGGCGTTGTGTGGTTGAAACGCTAATTTTCAGCCGCTCTATTTTTGCTTCCAACATTTCCTGAGTTTGACATCGCTCGGTTTTTTCATTCTCCAACATGGCAATTTCGGTTGCGACGTCAGTTAAGAGCGCATCCTTTTTCTGGTTTGCCAATGATTGAGCTTGTTCGCTACGAAACTGAATTCGCTTCGTAACTTCCTCAAGCTGACGCGCATGTGTTTTTGCCTGTAATATCAAACTTGCCAAAGTTCTTTTTGCCTGTTCTTGCGCGCTTTCAGCATCGCGGATTTTTTGTGCCAACAACTTGGGTCCGTTCGCTGAAATCAAAGATTCATTCGCCGCAAACAAATCTGCTCTAGCAAGAGTTTTTAATGTTGAAAACATGGGTAACCTCCAAAAAAAAATTGTTCTGGAATGGCTTGAAACCATCTCGTGAACGTTGTTCATGAATTCTTTATACATGGCTATGAACATTGTTCAAGTTATTTTTTGAACAATGTTCATATTTTTCACCCTCACGCCCAATTTGTGTTATGAAAGCCCATAAGCAAATACGCTCTACGCTGCACCCGCCTTATCATCCGACGCCCAACAACCAACGGCGTCAAATTGAACTAGTATGAGAACCACATGCCTTTAAGTCCATTCGTCATAGAAAAAACCCGCGCGCTGCTTCCAATTCTTAACGCGCCCATTCCTTTACCGGCGAACAAACCACTCTCTGACTCAAGAATGAAAGTTCGTGCTTTATTGTTGGATGCTGCTGAAAAAATGCTACAGACCGAAGGCGTTGCCAAACTACAAGCGCGACCACTCGCCAAAGCTGCCAACATAGCGGTTGGTTCAGTTTACAATCTTTTCGACGATCTTGATGCCTTAATCATAGAGGTTAATGCCCGCACCCTTGTGTTGGTTGGCACCACCGTTATCGGCACGGTTGAAAATGCGAATGCACAAGGCCTTGATGCCAAAGCCACCCTGTTTCAGCTCGCGGAAGATTACATAAGTTTTGTGGAAAACAATCGTGAACGTTGGGAAGCAACCTTAAGGTCCAACCGGGCAACAATGAAAGATGCGCCTGTTTGGTATTTACAAAAACAGGCGGTACTGTTTCAACTAATCTCAATCGTTTTGACCGACTTGCCGAATTTACATCCTAACTTAGATTTAGAACACTACAGCAAGACCATGTGGGGCACCGTCAATGGTTTGGTAACAAGCGGTTTTCATGGCGCTTTAGATGGAGAGGCAAGAAAGCACGACAGACGGCGACAGGTGAATACGGCCGTGACAGCATTGTTGGCTGCTTGCGAACACACATCTGTAGGCTGACATGTGATTGAAGGAAACTACCAGCAAAGCAATTTCAATTAACTAGAGCCCAACCCCACTAAACATTTCCCATTACCGATTTGAGGTTAAAAGCCAATCCGGGATTCGTTTGCCAAAATAGACCTCTCCGTCAGCCGAGAAATGATCGCCATCTGACCAATACCTATGATTACAAGTCATGAAATCTGCGGGGAAGGTAAATGCCATCATTTTGTTTTGTGATACGGTTGTTAAGTTCTCATTTTCCAGCATGCGTACTTTCCCCTCAATAATCCGGTCCACAGTCTCGAAGGTTTCTCTTTGCATATCTCTAAAATAATAATCAAATTCACATCCATGCCTTAACACTTGCCGATCAGAAATATGTGGTTCTAAACGTGGCAAGAACCACTTGATTTGAACGCTGTCACTTATGTCTTTCAGGTAAGAAAGCGTACCGTTTATGTGATCCAAATCTGGAATTATCCCTTCAGCTTTGTTGTGAAGGTGTAAGCGCTCAAACATACGTCTGGAACCCTTTTTACCATCGCTAGTTTTCAAAAGATAATAACCCGCTTGTTCAAAAATTACCAATTTGAACACTCCAGGATTTTTCTCCAAGAACGCCTTTACCCCCCTATACTGACACTGTTTTTTGTCACTGTGGGGTCTACATCCCCCTTGAGTTACACCAACCAAAAAATTGTTTTTAAATCTAGATGCCAAGACACCGTACAAATCAATCGCGTGGCTATCACCCAGGACGAGGATACCACTTCCAAATTTTTGATTACATGATGCTAACCGCTCCTCTAACTCGCCCGACAACCTCGGTACATTGAAGCGGCAAGAAGCAAAATCTTGAACTCCCGTATCGTCGGCCCCAAAATCCATATCAGTGGGTGATTTGGCATTGATCAATTCATAAGTTTGCTGTGTTATTTCAGGCTGTAAACTCAACCAAGTCTTTTCAATTCTTTCGTTGAATAAGTAACCGATAAGCCCAACGCATATAATGCCACTTGCGACTATCGCAGACAAAGTAAAAATCTGACGGCCGGAAAAACGTGCCTTTTGCCTGAAAGGAGTTTCAACAAACCGCCAACTCAGATAAGCCAGAATGAAAGTCACACCTGACAAAAACAGCATTGTCACAGAATTGGCTTCAGCCCCCAACCGAATAAATGTAAACGCGAAAATTGGTTGGTGCCATAAATACGCCGAGTAGCTTAACAGGCCAAACCCGACAAGAACCTTGTTGCTTAGCATCCTACCGGCATACGTCTCTTGGTTAGCAGATAAAACCAGCAGAACCGTCCCAACCACAGGGATTAATATGTAGACACTTGGCGACGGAATGTTGTCATCAAAGAAAACCAATGAATATAAAATCGCCGCCAAACCCATGCTTGAAAGCCAATTGTTGGCTTTGACACCGTTTTTGTTTACGATGAACGCTGCGATTGCGCCCGCAAACAGCTCCCATGTTCTTGTTGGTGCCAGATAGAAATTTGCGACAGGGTCATGCCGCCACCCCCATTCACTTAGAGCCAAACTCAAACAGGATAGGACCACAATCGTCGCTAAGGTCCACTGTCTGCCAAAACGCCAAATGGCCAACAGCAAAAGAGGAAATAAAAGATAAAATTGCTCTTCGACCGCCAAACTCCATGTATGGAGAAGCGGCAATTCAGCAGAAAGAGGCTCAAAGTAACCATTTTGACGGTTGAATAGAATGTTCGTTGCAAAGAAAACAACCGCTATTAGGCTTTTTGAAAATGACTTCAGTTCAGCTGGCAGCAACCAAGCCCACGCGAACGGCGTACAAATGATAACAACAAAAAACAGAGCGGGTAATATTCTTCTAGCCCGTCTTTCATAAAACTCGACGAGACTAAATTGTTTTTTGTCTAAGCTTTCTATTAAAATGCTGGTGATAAGATAACCGCTTATCACAAAGAAAATATCAACACCGACAAAGCCACCGGAAAACAATATACCAGCGTGATATAAAACTACTGGCACCACCGCAACAGCACGTAGCCCGTCAATTTCCGCACGATAAATCACAATGAATTCAAAGCCACCTTAACACCAAATAAATTTAAATTTTCAATCTCAAGCAGAGATTGTTCATACTTAATTGGGAAGATTCTAATGTCAAATGCATAGTGTGTCGGGTTAGTTGCTGCTGTGGGTGCTGTCGGACTTATTCGAACTAGTCTCTGCTGATCGACTTTTAGGCGACCTGATCGCTTAAAAGCAGTCGCCACTCATCTATCGCTGAGGCACGTTTTTCCTTAGATTATGATCTTCTAACTAACCGCCCGTACAATAGATCTTCAACATTTCTTAACGACAAAGAATTGCTCACATACATCATCACGGTCACACGGGTGACTTCTGAACTGCCGTTAAAGAACTTAAAAGGACTGATAATCGACATCTGAATATGATACGAAAAGGGGGCGGATTGAGCAAATTATTTTAAGTCTGACAAAGCCGTCATGACCGCCAGTTAAATGATTTCAGGATTGGTTTTGAAATATTTAAATGGGTCAACTTTGCTCATTTGCATAGATTATCGAATTTCAATTGAAGTGTCCAACTTTTGAACGTTACGATATTTATAAACCAAACCTAGATTTCCATATTGAATGAAAGGTATCAGGCATTTCTCCAAAACAATTCTCTTGTCTTTCCAATCGATCAAGTTATAGATTTCCGGTACTTCACGGGTAAGATCGGTGAAATTATAAGGGGTAT
>JBMYWL010000013.1:0-15408 GCA_049607365.1 Alphaproteobacteria bacterium
AATTATCGGTTATTTTTCCCAATGGTACTACCAGACTTTTTGGCCGACCTGGGACAAGCCCGTTCGTTGAAATAAAATTCAGTAACTGGCGTGGTTTCAGAAAAGTCGCAACAGGTGGAGAACTTGGTTTCGCAGAAGCCTATATGTCTGAAGATTTAGACATTTCTGACCTTTATGCGCTGTTTCAGCTCATTCTGTCTAATCGTGGATTAAACCTTGATCGAGACAACCCAATCGATGGCGCGTCTCTAAGGTATTTCATCTCATGGCTGAAACATAAATTCAGACCCAATTCTAAGCGCGGTTCAAAGAAAAACATTTCTGCACACTATGATCTTGGAAATGAATTTTATGAACTTTGGTTAGATGAAAGCATGACCTATTCGTCAGCTTTGTACGCCGGCAACACTGATTTAAGTCTTCAAACAGCACAAGATCAAAAATATGCGAGTATAATTCAACGTGGCGGTTTTACTTCCGACAGTCACGTGTTGGAGATTGGATGTGGTTGGGGTGGCTTCGCTGAATACGCAGCGAAAAATGCGGGCTGTAACGTCACTGGTATTACGATCAGTCAAGAACAGTTCGACTTTGCAAAAGAACGTATTCAGCGTGAAGGGTTAAACGAAAAAGTCGAATTACGCATGCAAGACTATCGTGATGTTGAAAGTTCAGCATTTGATGGGGTTGCATCAATTGAGATGTTCGAAGCAGTAGGTGAAAAATATTGGCCAGTATATTTTGACAAAGTTAAAGATGTCCTGAAACCCGGCGCTAAAGCTTCCTTGCAAATTATAACAATTGATGACCGCGAGTTTGAGCTTTACCGTAAAAGCACAGATTTCATTCAAACTTACATCTTTCCTGGCGGAATGCTTCCCTCGGTTGAAGTCTTAAACAAATAACCGAAAAGTCAGAGCTGACTTGGGTGAGCGATATGGGGTTTGGACCCGATTACTCTGAAACTTTAAGATTATGGCGAGACCGCTTTGATGCTGTATGGCACAAAATCGAACCGATGGGCTTTGACGAACGTTTCAGACGGATGTGGCGTTACTATCTAGATTATTGCGCCGCTGGTTTTGATCATGGATCAATCGATGTTCGTCAGATAACACTCCAGCGCTAGACGATATTTGGCAAATAAAAAAGGGGCTCAAAAGCCCCTTCAAAAAAATCTATGTCAGTTCAAACTAGGCGTCACGGATGTAAGAAATACTAGATCCTTTAGCGACAAACCGCATACCAACCCATTCGTAAGCATCAGAATACCAAATTGACGTTTTAACATCACCGTTCATATCGAAACGGGTTGCGGCAACTCTCTGGTTCGGAATTTTCAAATTATTTCGCGCAACTGGCTTAGACGAAACGCGTAAAATTTTGCCGCGTTGCGGGTCAAGCAGAGCACGTTTTTGAACAACACCCATATTCCAATATGAGGTCGGTAACGTGTCACCCGGCGCGTCGTATATGCCGTCTTCACCTTTGATTTGAAGACGGTTACCAATGGCCCGAGCTTCAACGGCAAATGACTTTCCGTTTTCCCGTAACTTTGAATTTAACGCAATTAGACGCTGGCCCTGCCAAAGCTCTTGCACCGCACCTTTATATGAGAATGCACTAAAACCAGCGACTTTGACATCAATGTCCAATGCGTTGGTAATCAAAAGGCGCTTACCTTTGTTCACAAATTTCAATCGGTGTTCACCAATATGAGATTTACCGTCGCGAAGAACCTTAAACACCATCTCGCCGTTTGACGGAATTCTTTGAGCATGTGCCACGTTGGGCAAAAGTTGCATTCCTGCAACTGATGCTACACCCACAAGTGCCGATCTGCGCGTAATATTGCTTTGCATATTGAAAATCGCTTTACCTAGACTATAAATTTCACATGTATGGCCCACGATTTCGCTATTTTTTTTGCGTTCGAGCCTTATTAAGCGAAACTATGCAATGCTTGTGCCTAAAAGAACTAATTTTAGCATCTTTGTTGATTGGCTAACCAGCTGCTAAAGCGTTCTATGCTTTTACTGTGCGCGTATTCACCGTTTGCCGAGAATGTATCAATTTTAATTTGTCCACCTCCGGCACTTGGTTCCATAAAGGCCTTAACTCGTAAATCAGCTGGCAGAGGTTCAGCCGGAGAATTGCCACGATCAAACACATCTATTTGCGCTGACATGCCTTCGCGTAGCTGTAGGGCTTTTACAACCTGGTTAGATCTGGAAAAGCACGATCTCGCATTACGGACAACCTGATCATGGGCTGTTTGATAGTCGCCCTGAAAGGGAATTATCGTCGTATTGCTTATGGCATTATTTTGGGTTTGCACGCTCGGTCTGAAACCGCCAAAGCCACCACAGCCCGTCAAAACAGTACTCAAAACACATACAGAGGTGAGCAACATACATTTTTGTTTTAATAGCATTCTTGGTGACCCTTTTTCTTTCGTCGTTTTATGACCTACAAGTATGTCAACATTTTTGTCAATGTGTAGCCACCAGCAGCAAGCGCGCCGATAATCACTGCCCAGCGCAAAACGCCAGCCATCCTACGAATTATTTGCTCAACAACAAACCAAGTGACTAAGCCCAAGAAAAAGCCCATCCGGCCGTCCATCTCGCCAGCTTTCAAACTCATCAACTGAATAAAATCAATGAAGCCTTGTATTAAATCAGGTGATGTTTCCAAAATTGCTTAACCTTAATTTCTCATTCTCGAAAAAGCTCTTCAGCTTTTTGATTTGAAACTTCGTTTCCAGGGTCCTTTGATGACCACTTAAAGATATAGGCACAAGGAATAACCCAAACAATTCCTGCAACCAGATAAAACGGCCAAATTAGCCAAGCTGGAACATACAAAAGGTTTTCAGCAACCAGCATGACCAAATAAGCATAAAATATAAGCCACAAAATGACGATTAGGCCTGCAAGAGGCGTTCTCCATCTTTTCACAATATGATCCTACGATAAATTCTTAGGTTAAACGTCGCATTGCGTCGGTAAGGCCGTCCAACGTCAAAGGGAACATCCGCCCTTCCATCACTTTTTGCATAATCTGAATTGACGTGTGCCAACCCCATGTTTCTTCCGGTTGTGGATTCAACCACACAGCATCCTGAAACTGCCCTAAAATACGTTGCATCCAAACACTGCCAGCTTCTTCGTTCCAATGCTCAACCGAACCACCTTGGTAAGTGATTTCATATGGGCCCATTGTCGCATCACCCACGAATATCAACTTATAGTCAGATGGGAATTTATTCAGCAAATCCCAAGTCATAATGCGTTCTTGCCCTCTACGACTGTTTGTCTTCCAAACAGATTCATAAAGACAATTGTGAAAGTAATAATATTCCAGTGTTTTGAATTCAGAATGAACCGCTGAAAACAAATCTTCAGTTTGCTGAATGTAGTCGTCCATAGAACCACCTACATCAAACAAAACCAAAAGTTTGACGGAGTTTCGACGTTCAGCACGCATTTTTATATCAAGGTACCCAGCGTTTTGTGCAGTCGCCGAAATTGTGCCATCCAAGTCTAGTTCATCAACAGCGCCTGTTCGTGCGAATTGCCGCAATCTTCTGAGTGCCATTTTTATATTGCGCGTACCTATTTCACGACTGGGATCATAATCTTTGAAGGTTCGTTTGTCCCAAACTTTTACCGCGCGTCTATGTCGACTACGGTCCTGACCAATGCGCACGCCTTCTGGATTATAACCATCAGCGCCAAAGGGCGACGTACCACCTGTACCTATCCATTTACTTCCACCTTGGTGTCTTTTTTCTTGTTCAGCCAACCGCTTTTTCAGCGTTTCCATTAGCTCATCAAAACCACCCAGTGACCTAATTTTTTCCATCTCTTCGGGGGATAAGAGTTTTTCGGCTTCGCGACGCAACCATTCTTCAGGTATATCCCCGTAGACCTCTTCCATCGATTTTATGCCATCAAAGAACTCTCCAAAAGCCTTATCAAACCGGTCAAAGTGCGCTTCATCTTTCACCAGACACAGCTTGGCCAACGAATAAAATTCGTCGACGGAACCAAAGACAACATTGGCTTTCACACAAGCAAGCAAGTCCAAATACTCGCGAATGGTTGCTGGCACCTTATTGTCGCGAACCTTGGTGAAAAAATCTAAAAGCAAAGGTTAAACTCTCGCCTAGACTAACTTGGCACCAGCGCTTAGGCTCGCTAATTTCGCATAGGCAATTGAAGGGTCAACCGAACCAAATCCTGCGAAAGTTCCGAACCCACAATCGCTACCCGCTATTACACGATCTTCACCCACGATTGACGTAAACCGCTGCAAACGTTGCTTAACAACCTGCTCGTGCTCAACGAAATTCGTGGTAGAATCTATCACACCAGGCACCAAAATTTTGTCATCGGGAATTTCATTCTTTCGATTTTGAAAAACCTCCCACTCATGTGCGTGTCTTGGGTTAGATGTTTCAAATAACAAATGAGAAGCCGGTGTCGCCATTAGAGTTGAAAACATTGTGTCCATTGGAATGTCACACACATGCGGTCCCTCATAGTTACCCCAACAAATGTGTACACGAACCTTTTCAGCTGGCACGTTAACCAGCGCAGCTGTCATAGCTTCAACATGCATGTTTGCTAATTTCAAGAACTCTTCGTCAGTTTTGTCTTCAAACAGCATGTGGCGTGAAAGTGCCAAATCCGGACAGTCGAGCTGCAAGTCTAGTCCAGCCCCAACGATTGTTTCATATTCCTGTTTCAGCGCATCTGACAAAGCGCCCAAATAAGCCTCATGAGAAGAATAGTGTTTGTTTGGCAAAAACAATGCAACAACACCTGGGCTAGCCGCATTCATAAAACCTCGCTTCGCGCCGTGCTCAGCCATTCCAGCTTTCAAATTGGCTATATCTTTTTCAGATCACCTGAATTCTTGGACTTTATTTCGCCTGCACAAAATGGACGCGCATACTGTGGCGTTCCACCGTCATCCGCCAAGCGCTGCAAGAAACTCGGAAACAATTTCAAATCTGCAGGGGCGTTTCGTGGGCTATCGCCTTCAAACCCTGTGTAACGATCTTTGACATAAGTTGCGTAAGAGATCTTTGATGTTTCACCGTCAGAAACAATGTCAATTCCGGCATCAACCTGTTTCTTTACTGTTTCAGAAACTGCAGCCGTCATTGTTTTATCAAATGCCGCTTGGTCATAATCTTTGCCATGCTCACGGGCAAAAATGAAATCAACAACTTCTTGAGAGCGCGGTAGCGAACCAACGTGAGACGATAATACGGGCATGGAAATTTCCTGTTTTTAAACTTACTCAAAAGATAAATCATATGAAGTTTGACACCAACCTGTATTTTAACGAAGTTGCGGGTAAATCGGCAAGTAGGAGCATCATGTGAAAATTATCGGCTTTGCAGGCTATAGCGGTGCTGGCAAGACAACACTGCTTGTGAAACTTATCCCTCTGCTGAAGGCAAATGGCCTCAGCGTTGCGACTTTGAAACATGCTCACCACAGATTTGATGTCGACAAGCCGGGGAAAGATTCTTTCCAACACCGTCAAGCTGGCGCGCAGCAAGTACTTGTGGCGTCAAGTCAACGTTGGGCGTTAATGACTGAGAATGGTCACCAAGAGCCAAGCCTGAACTTCCTTTTGAACCAACTGTCGCCTGTTGATTTGGTTCTGATTGAGGGGTTTAAAACTGAGCCACATCCAAAGTTTGAAGTGTGTCGCGATGCCAGAAACGGAAGGCTTGAAGGTACAACGCCGAACCTAGTCGGGCTCGTAACTAACGCTGAAAGTGAATTATCGACTAAGCTTCCAACCTTCGACATCGACAAACCCAAGAGCTGGATTAATGACATTTATAATTTGGCGGTTAACCCCAATGAAGTGAATTGGGGCTCCTAGAGTGCTTGGTGTATCACCAGTATTTCTGGAAAAAGACCGATTTATTCTGCGATTGGCAGAAACAGTCGAAGAAATTAAACAAGCGCAGAATTTACGTCATCGCTGCTTTTTTCCTAATCAAGATCCCTCAGGCTTGGATCAGGATAAATTCGATGAAATTGCCGATCACCTAATTGCGATTGATAAAACAAACAAACGCGTCGTCGGAACCTATCGCTTTATGCGGCAAGAGCACACAGAAAAAGTTGGGGGTTATTACTCCGAAACTGAATTTGATTTAAGCTTCCTAAACAAACTGAGCGGCAATAAGTTGGAGCTCGGACGATCATGTGTTGATGAAGCGTACCGCAAATCCGGTGTCGCAACACTTCTTTGGCTCGGCTGTGGAGCATATGTTTATGCCTACGACATAAACGTTTTGTTTGGGTGCGCTTCATTTCCTGACATTGACCCAAGGCTGCACGCTCAAGCCTTGTCTTACTTGCACTATGAACTCGGCCCACCCAACAGATTGGAAGTAAGGGCAACAACAGACCAAGTCGTTCGAACGAATGTTTTACCGGAGTCAGAAATTGACAAGCGAAAAGCGTTGGACGAAATGCCCGCACTTATAAAGGGATATTGTAAAATGGGGGGGTGGTTTAGTAGAGAAGCCGCGGTTGATACAGAGTTCAACTGTCTGGATCTATTGCTGTGTGTATCAGATGAAACAGCTCCTCAGAAATATCACAAGCGTTTCAAAAGGCCTGACTTCGTTCGTTCAATGCCTTAAATTTTTGTAACACACGCAAATGTGAGGACAATGGCCCAATTTCCAACTATACTGGTGCAAGGTAAAAAATTTAAGGGAGTAATTTCATGAACAAGAAACTTGTTGCTGTTGCCACAGCATTATCGATCGGTGTCACTGGTATAGCATTCACCGTCGGAGCAGCTGGTCACTCAAATTCCGGTGACGTCGTAAGCGCTCGTAAAATGGTTATGAAAAACACAGGCGCATCTATGAAAGCCGCTGGCAAGATGTTGGGCAGTGGTTCATTTGACGCGAATTTGGCTGCTGCACTAGGCCGCACATTACAATCAGGTGCTGCCGCTCTTCCGCATTTGTTCCCTGAGGGCTCATTCGACGGAGACACCACCGCAGCACCAAGCATTGTGGGGTCAGACAAGTTTAAAGAACTTTCAGCGACACTAGAAAGCGCCGGACTGGCTATGGCAGTTGCAACAGATGCAGCGTCTCTGGGTGCTGCGATGAAACAAGCAGGAAGCACCTGTAAGGCGTGCCATTCAGAATTCCGCGTTCTGAAATAGAAGACGATACCAATTCAAACTGGCGTCAGGTGACCAGCTAGGTTACATCTGACGCCATGTTATCATATCAGCACGCATACCACGCGGGAAACCCCGCAGATTTGCACAAACACATGGCTTTGTGCGGCATTATCGACATCCTGAAAAGCCAGAGCCGTCGCATCACCTACATGGAAACCCATGCGGGTCGTGGTCGGTATGACATTACGAGCAAAGAAGCTTTGAAGACACGCGAAGCCGAAATGGGCATAAGCGCTCTTCTCGCTGCATCTGGCCCGCCATTACCAACACCATATGCCAAAACGCTCGCTGCCGTTAAAAAAATGTATGGTCGAAACGCTTACCCGGGTTCACCAACATTTGCATCATTCTTGTTACGTCCCGAAGATCAAATCGTTTTAATGGAACTCCACCCCGCTGAACACGCCGCCTTAGAGCGTAACATGCATGGGACAAACACAACAGTTCACAAAGCAGATGGCTTTGAAATGGTTTGGGAATTATCCCCACCCAAACCAAGACGCGGATTAGTCCTAATTGATCCATCTTACGAAGTTAAAAGCGATTACTTTGACACCGCCGAATTTTCTCTAGCACTTGCAGAAAAATGGCCTGAAGCCTGCATTCTGATATGGTATCCGATGCTGCCAGCCAACAGACACAAAGAACTTATTGAGCCATTCGAAGACACGCCTCATCTGCATCAACAGGTCGCTGTACCCATCAAAGATAACAGAGGCATGTTCGGTTCTGGCTTAATCGTTTTAAATCCACCAAAAGGAGCTAGAGACTTGTTGGACACGGTGCTTAACGCCGGCAACCCCGTTTTGGCACCCTTTGCAGCAGACACAGCTTAAATTTCCACAGGCACTTTCGAGAACAAGCGAAAGAAATTGTCACCAGTAATTTTGTGTAGCTCTTCAACTTCCAAGCCGCGAAGTTTTGCCAAGAATGCAGCCGTATGGGCGACGTAAGCGGGTTGATTGCCTTTTCCACGTTTTGGTACAGGTGCCAAATACGGGCTATCAGTCTCCACCACCATACGATCCAAGGGCATAGTTGCTGCAACAGCCTGAATTTCTTTCGCAGAATTAAACGTCAAGATGCCTGAGAATGAGATATAGTGCCCCATATCCAAACATGCATCCGCGAGCTTTTGGTCTCGTGTAAAACAGTGAATGACACAAGGAAACGGTTTTAAGGCATGGCCCGCTTTTAGTATTGCGATTGTGTCTTCGTCGGCATCACGCGTATGAACGATCAACGGCAAGCCTGTTTCTTGCGCTGCTTCAATGTGAACCTCAAAGTTCTTGATCTGCTGCTCTCTAGTTTCAGCTTGATAGTGATAGTCTAGACCTGTTTCGCCTGTACCAACGACTTTTGGGTTACTCGCAATATCCAACAACGGTTGGGCCGATGTCAAACCCGCCTCCCCCGCTTCCAGCGGGTGAACACCAGCACCGATGAACACGTCAGGGTATTCGTTAGCGATTTTTAGCACATTCTCAAATTTATCCATTCGTGTGCAAATGGTTACAATCCGCTGAACGCCTGCGTCCCTCGCCGCTTGTATTATTTCGCTTCTATTTGCATCGAAATCTGGAAAGTCCAAATGGCAGTGGCTGTCTACAAGCATCGCCTAGTCCGCCTGTTCAACGAAGCGCGGGAACAATCCACTAGGCTTTGGCAATTCAACACCTGATTCCAACGCATCCCCCAGGTGAGCGAATTCGCGTTGGCCACCATCAATTGCGAGCTGGTCCAACACCTTGCTTTGACTTTCTGGCATGAATGGCTGAAGCAACAAAGCAATACGTCGGATGGTTTCGGCCAATGTGTACAAAACTGTTTCCATACGTGCATGGTCTGTCTTTTTCAACGCCCATGGTGCGGTTTCATCAACGTATGCATTGGCTTCACCTATCACGCGCCAAGCGGCCTCTAAAGCGTCTTTAAAACCAAGCTTATCCATGTGTGTTGACATCTCTGCTTTCAAATCAAAAGCTTGCTGCAACAGTGCTTTGTCTTGATCGGTTAAGCCTGCGTTAGAAGGAACTTTTCCATCTAGGTTTTTGCCAATCATTGATAAGCTACGCTGAACCAAATTTCCCCAAGCATTGGCCAAGTCTGAATTCATGCGCACGATCATCGCTGCCGGAGAAAAATCTGCATCGCTTCCGAACTTTACTTCGCGCATCATGAAGTAGCGTGTTTGGTCCAAGCCGTAAGTTGCAATCAAGTCATACGGATCAATAACGTTTCCAACTGACTTAGAAATTTTCTGTCCTTCATTGGTCCACCAACCGTGTGCAAAAACCATTTTGGGTGGCGCCATACCAGCCGACATCAAGAACGCAGGCCAGTAAACGGCGTGAAAACGGAGGATATCTTTACCGACAACATGAACATCTGCTGGCCAAAACTGAGACATTTCACCATCTTGATTTGGATAGCCCAATGCTGTGATGTAGTTCGTTAGTGCATCTAGCCAAACATACATAATGTGTTTTTGGTCAGATCCATCTTGATCCGGGACTGGAATACCCCAGTCGAAAGTTGTCCGGCTGATCGAAAGGTCGTGCAATCCGCCCTTCAAAAAACTCATCACTTCATTGAAACGCGACCTTGGTTGAATAGCTTCTGGATTTGCTTCGTAATGCTTGATGAGCGGTTCAGCCCAAGCCGACAACTTGAAAAAGTAAGATGGCTCTTCAACCCATTCTACGGTTGCTCCGGTTGCGGTTACAATTCGCACACCATCTTCGTTCTTGTGTAGTTCATCTTCTTGAAAGAAAGCTTCATCACGAATGGAATACCACCCCTCATAAGCCCCTAGATAAATATCACCAGAGGCAAGCAACTTACGCCATAGTGCCTGACAGGCTTCCAGATGATCATCATCAGTTGTTCTAATGAAACGGTCATGAGACGAGCCGACATCTTTTGCCAACTTGTCAAATATCGCAGAAATTTCGTCTGTAAAATCTTTTGGCGAAACGCCTCTAGCTTCAGCAGAAGCTTGAACTTTCTGCCCATGTTCGTCTGTTCCGGTGACAAACTTAACATCGTAACCATCCAATCGCTTCCATCTTGCCATAACATCACAGGCGACTGTCGTATAAGCGTGACCAATATGCGGTGCGGCGTTTACGTAGTAAATTGGCGAAGTGATATAAAACGAAGGTTTTGCAGTCGACATGAGCGTGTTTTCTTAGTTCTGCCGCAACCCCAATAGAACTGAAGTCCAAAGACCTCGCTCGTCCAGATTAAGCGCTTCGGCTTGTTTGAAACGTTGATCTGTTGTTTCCCACAGCTTTTGCCAATCGACAAGGGCTGCATCCTCTGTGCTGGTTTGTATGGCCGCAGTGCGAGCGGCTTCATGCATCCAATCGAACAATCTACACTTAAGCAAAGCCTTGGCATCACGATTGGTTTTCGCAATTTTTGCGGCAATCGCTTGTGGTGATACAGAGCTGTTCTTTGAACCTAAGTAAGCCTGCAACTCTTCTTCAATTGGCAACAAGTCATTTTGCAGCATATCCATTGCCAATCCTGGACGCCCATTTGCTGCTTTCAACGCAAGATTAAAGTTGGCTGGAAAGTCAGTGTGAGTTTGGGCTTGTTGAACCCATTGCTGCATCTCAAGTTCAGACAGGCTATTAAACGAAAGCTGCGCACATCTAGATCGAATAGTTGGTAACAATCGCCCCGGATTGTGACACACCAAAAACAGGAAAGCGTTGGCCGGCGGCTCTTCCAAAAGCTTAAGAATGGCGTTTGCGGAATTTCGGTTCATTTCATCGAGCGAATCAATTATCGCAACACGACTTGAAGCCATGGAAGGTGTTTTGTACATGCCTTCTTTTAAGTTCCGAACTTGCTCAACCGAAATCTCAGTTTTCTGTTTCCCAGTTTTAGGGTCGGTCGCGACCTGTAACAAACTACAATCGGGGTGAGAGCCATTTTCAATCAACCGCATATGCGAGTTCATAACGTCATTCACTAAACGATTTGGTGAATTTGGCAGATCTAACACAAACGCTGCCATCAACTGAGCAACTGTTCGTTTACCGATGCCTTTGTTGCCCGTCATTAGCCATGCATGAGGCGCTTTTCCAGATCGAAAACTATCAATTAACCTTTGTTGTTGGCTTTGATGTCCAATTATCTCAGGCGGCAATAAAGGTGCTACGTAGCCTTCGTTTTCATCTTTGATCTGCTTGGCTTTTGCCATGTCTAAAGGTTCCAACCAAACTTGTGATTCAAAACCGCCGTCACCGCCCTGAAGACACTTTCCTGATCGCCGTTGGCATCAATTCGAATGCAACGATCTGGTTCCTCATCACAAAAGCTCAAAAACGCTTCTCTTACGCGCTCGTGAAACTCCAAGCCATTGTTTTCAAAACGATCTTCTTTCTCAACCAAATTATTCATGCGTTTGTTTGCACGTTCCAATCCGCGTACAACATCAACATCTAGAATAAATGTAAGATCAGGCTTAAAGCTTCCAATTGCTGCCTGTTGTATCATCGCGACTTCTGTTCGATTGTCTCCCTTAGCCCAACCTTGATAGGCTCGGCTTGATTCCGCGAAACGGTCTGACAACACAATTTCTCCAGACTCTGTTTTCGGCTTTATGACCTTTTCAACATGATCTCGGCGAGAGGCAAACATCAATAAGGCCTCTGTAATGCTGTCCCAGCGCGCAACATCACCTTGTAAAATCAATGGACGAATAAGCTCTGCGCTGGGTGTGCCGCCTGGCTCTCGGGTTTTGTGTACCCTGTAACCTTTGCGGTTCAACGCTTCATAGAGCCTCTCAATGAGTCCGGTTTTTCCGGAGCCGTCACCGCCTTCAAACGAAATGAATGGCCCTTTGCCAAGGTTGCTTGTCATTTGAACGCTTACAGATCTTCGCCGAATAGCGTGTAACGTAAGCCAGAGGCAACGGCACCCAAACGGCCGAGCTTTGGAACGGCTTCACCTGCGACGAGGGGAATCGTAATAGGGGTAATGCCAGGTGCCGACAGCTGTAAATCACCAACACGTTGGCCAACTACATAATCTTTGCCTTCAAGTTAGACCTTGCTCCAACTGGCATTGTAATTCGTAGTTCGTTTGAAACCACCAACGGCACGCGCTTACGTTGACCAAGCCAAACGTGCCCATAGTCAACAACCTGACCAGCCTTGAACAAAGAATAGTTGTCAAAACTACGCTGTGCCCAATCCATCATCTTTTCGCTTTCACTAATGCGAGCTGACTTTGACGGCATTCCGTTCAACACCATTATCGTTCTGCGCCCGTTTAGCAAGGCGGACCCTGTGATGCCGTAACCACCCGCTGACGTAAAACCAGTCTTGATGCCATCAGCACCAAAAGCCTTCTTTTTCAACAAGGGGTTTCTGTTTTTTTGAAAAATGTCACTGTACTTAAACGACGGAATTGAAAAGTAGTGGTAAAAGTCTGGGTACAAATTAATCAATGCTTGGCTTAAAGTTGTCAAATCCCGTGCGGTGGTAAAATGATTGTCGTCTGGCCAACCACTGGCGTTTTCAAAATTCGTGGTGTTCATCCCCAAATCTTTGGCACGTTGATTCATCAACTCGACGAACTCGTCTTCAGTTCCAGCTATACCTTCGGCGAGGGCGATAGACGCGTCGTTTCCGCTTTGAACGATTAGGCCTTTAAGAAGTTTTTCGACCTCGACGTATGTACCTTCTCTAAGGAACATTTTCGAGCCACCCTTCGCCCATGATTTTTTACTGACCCGCAACCTCTGGCTTAAATCAATCTTGCCTGTCGCAACGTGATCGAACACAACCATTGCCGTCATTATCTTCGTCATCGATGAAGGCGCCATCGGCTCGTCAGGAGACTTTGAAAACAGGATTGTTCCTGTTTCTGCGTCTATTATCAAAGCTTGCTTGGCAATTGTCGTAATGGCTGACGCCGGGAGCGCGATAAGCGTTGCTAAAACCAGCGAAATAGCAATTTGAACCAAATTTCGTTGAAACTTTTGAAGTGAAAAGGACAAGTCTTTACCCTTCTTTTACAACGATGGCGTCAGGACCACCGGAAACAATTACGGTTCCAAGTTTTGCTTGAGCCTGTTGACGTGTTGAAAACGGACCAACCCTCACCCTAAATCTTTGACTTCCCGCAACCATTACAGGGAAGATTACCACGTTACCAACCGAAGTTAGTTTATTGCGAACTTGCTCCGCGTTCTCACGTGAAGAATATGACCCCGCTTGAACATAAAACCCAGATGCTGCACCAGCAGCAGTGCTAAGGTTAGCGGTGTTTGTCACAGTCGGTGTTGAAGGTGTTGGTAAAGGTGGCAGAGGTACCGCGTTAGATGACGTGGTATTCTGGAACGCTGGCGTTGGTGCCGGGACTGGGATCGAAGTGGGCGCTTGTATCGGCGCAACTGTAACCGTTGAAGAAGAATTCACCGTCGGTAGGAGTGGCGTAGCTGGTGCGATTGTTGTTGGTGTGTTTGAGAAAGTCGGCGTAGACACAAAGGGTGTTGAATCTGTTAAACTTGTGGAAGAATTAAAGCCAACACTGCGTCCGGTTGCTTTTGCCACCGCTCTTGTTTCAGCTTCCATTAACTCAACACGAACTTGACCGCCTTGACTGGTCACAAGTGCAAGGTCTTGAGCCGCACGTTGAGACAAATCAATAATGTGGTTTGCCAAAAACGGGCCACGGTCGTTGATCCGAACCAGTGTAGAGCGACCGTTCGTCAGATTTGTCACCCTAACGATAGATGAAAATGGCAATGTTCGGTGTGCAGCCGTATGTGCGTTAGGGTTGAAACGTTCCCCACTTGATGTCGGGTTCCCTGACAATCCTGGTCCGTACCAAGAAGCCAATCCCTGCTCAATATACGATAAATTTTCTCTTGGAACATAACGTTGACCGCCAATAGTATAGGCGGTTCCAACGGTGTATGGTCCGACTGGACCCTGACGCAATAGGTTATTCAAAACCAAAGTCCTATTTGCATCCAGCGTTTGGGATTGTCCAGTGTTCGAAAATGACGCTGTTGGTGCAGGGGCAACTGGGAAATTTGCACTCGGCGGTGGTAAATCTTCAATCGGTTGATTTACGCTGCGACGCCCAATGAGCCCGCACGATGACAAGGTTAACACCGTTAAGCTTGCACATATAAGTCGTATCGCAATTGTGTGGTGCGTAAACTTCGCTGTCATCGTCTCACCTTCAGCAATCCGCAAAAACGTTTTGCCTGTAAAATTTAAAAATAGAATGCTATTTGCCTAGCTTTGACCAATTAAAATGGCCAAAGTTTAAACTGCCTCTGACAATCGGACTTCCAGCATTTGATCTGATTAACTTTATAGAGGAGAAGTTTGTCAGAATAGAGGATTTTTCTGCATGATACGCCTGTATGCAATACCCGTCAGTACCTCCTGTGCCAGAACACGCATCGTGCTGGATCACAAAGCCATTGCCTACGATGAGCTTCCTCCGCCCGATGGTTATGCTTCGAATGAGTACAAACGGATTATTGCGACCGGAACGGTTCCAGGAATGGTTATCGATGATTTAAAGGTTTCAGATTCTGCGACTCAGGTAGAATTATTAGAAGAATTATTTCCGGACACCCCAATGATGCCGACTGAACCATTTGCACGTGCGCGTGTAAGATCAATTGCTGCATTTCATGATACACGGCTGGAGCCAAGTGTTCGTGCATTGTTTGGGCTTGTGAAACCTGTTTCAGAGCGAAAACAAGCTAAAATTGAAACAGGTTGTTCTCTGTTTGCCCAAAGATTGGAGATGCTGGATCAAATTGTCACCCCATCTCCTTTTCTTGCTGGACAGCTTTTCAGTCACGCTGACGCCGCGTTCCCCACCACTTTACGTATGGGAATGTCAATTTGTGATGCGTTAAACTATGACATCTCGCTCACCGAAAAACTCAAAAACTGGTTGGCGGAGCTGAACAAAGTTCCGGCCGTTAAAGCGAGCTTAGACCTAAACACAAAGGCTGTATCAGACTGGATTTCTAGCAAAGTCGATTTGCAGAAAACCTGAATGAGTTTTAGGCAATTGCCGCTGCGAGCGCGATTGATGCCAATCGTGCCTCTGGCGGATCAGCACGGCTGGTCAAGATAATTGGAACCTTTCCACCAACTACGACCCCTGCTGCACAAG
>JBMYWL010000014.1:0-320 GCA_049607365.1 Alphaproteobacteria bacterium
AGGTCTCCTTAAATGGGAAGAATAATCTGTGCAGATGAATACACCCATTGACCAACAAGCCACAATAACTCAGTTGTCAATCCTGACCCAGCACACATCGTTGCACTATCAGGGAAGTTACAGCCTGTACGGCTTTTCAAAAAATGAACTTAACCTGTTTACAACTTTACTTGTTAAGACTTTGATTAACATTGAATACCGATCCCCGCACTTGATGCGGGGTCCACGTACATATGGAAGGTAGACCCCGCATCAGGGTCGCTTTCTTTGAAGAGCGACTCTAGTGCGGGGATAAACTACTAATAAGTAATGTTAATACG
>JBMYWL010000014.1:330-15274 GCA_049607365.1 Alphaproteobacteria bacterium
ATTAACGTTGAATACCCATCCCCGCACTTGATGCGGGGATCGACTATTAATAAGTAATATTAATGCGGGTTTTTTTCATACCGTGCTCTTCGACGAGTTTATAAAACTCTTTCGCAGCATCTTCATGAAGCCGGATGCACCCTTTTGATGCTTCACTACCAAGCTTTGCTGTCCATTCCGTTCCGTGAACCGCATAACCTTTGTAGAAAAACACAGCGTGCGGCATGGGCGCATTATCGTAGGTGTTGGAGTAATGCATCTTGCGCATCCACTTGGGTGAATAAACACCTTGCGGGGTATAATACCCTTTTTTGCCAGATGATATTTTCCATGTGTAGATTTTCTTGCCGTACTCCACCAACTCCAAACGTTGTGTTCGAAGGTCAACATCTGCACGCAAGGGCCAGTGCTTGCTGTACATGTCCGGCTTTGTTGATGCATGTGCCAAAGTTGCTGGACCAACCAGCCCAACACTACCTGCAAATGCTGCAAGTCCAGACAATACTTTTCTGCGCGCGAATTTTAGCTGCACGTTTTAACCCTCAATTTTTTTTGTTTATATTTTGTAAGTAAATGCCCTGAAGGTTCCCAACTTCAGGGCATACCCGCGGTTTAGATTTCTGGGTCTCATGGGGTCTTTAAAAAGACCTGCCACTTAGAACCTGAAAGTTAAACCGCCCTCAACCATGTGATGGTTACGACCATCAACTGAAAACGTGCCGCTTGTTGATCCATTTGCTGAATCAATGTCAAACGAACGTAAATATTTGTAGCCCAAATCAAGCGATAAGCGCTCGGTAATGTTGTAGCGACCACCGACCATTGCTTGGTACAAAAGACCTGTGTCTTTGAAGGAATTCGAACCATAATCCACAGTTCGCTGGCCATAGCCCAAACCTAACCCTAAGTACGGGGTAATTGGTAACAACCCAAATTCAATGTCCGTTACCAAGTTGGCAAAGCCACCGATCAGCGTCTCGTCGCTTGAACTCGCTGCGAATCCGTTTGTGCCGGTGAACGCAGAACCGTCAAATTTATAATAGGACGCCTGAATCTCAGGTCTAAGGTTGTTGAACACACCCAAACCGTCGAAGTTAAAAGCATATCCAAGTGCTGCAGAACCACCAAATCCCGTATCTACGCTATCAGTGAATGTTGCCGAGGGAGCAGGTAAACTGCTCGTTCCAGCGCTCGTGCTTGGCTTAGCGTAGGCACCGTATAGGCGACCATACAAACCAGAAAATACACTGTTTGACCCTGTGTCTTCATCTGACAAATCAAGGTCCGGCAGATCAATAGGTTCTGGCACCACAATGTTGTCAAACGGATCAGGTGTGACAACTGGTTCCAAAGCAACAGGGAAAGTTTCTGGTGGCACAAAAGTTGACACTTCGCCAACACGTGTAAATCCACAACCTGAACGCACGTCTTCGTTGTACGCTTCCTGGTACAAATCACCCAAATCTGCCTGTTTGTAACCGTCTTCTGTTAAAACACCGCTGAGCAAAGGGTCGCAGGAGTCTTGAGCGAATGATTTGAAACCGTCGCCAAACTGCGCCTGTACCGAACCCGTACCCAGTGCCGTTAAAACACACGCCGAAATTAAGCTTAACCGTAGCTTCCTACGATTCGCCTTAATACGCGTGTTCTCAATAGTATCTAATGCATTAACCTGTGCATTTGTCGGCATATATGTGTCCCAAACCTATTGGTCATGGCTTTTAACGTCAGCCACGCAAAAAATATTTGTTAGCAAATTCAAATCTGACGTCATCATAACCTATTTTACCGTCAATTAACCCAAGCGATTTGCCCGATTGAGAAAATGAATCTCATGGTGACGGAATTTTTAAGAGTCGTTAGATTCGAAGTCTTGTGTCATAAAGATTGACCGTTACTATATGTTGTAGGTTGCTGGCTTTTTTATGGATCTTGAGTCGATTGACGCCACAGTTTCGCAGCATTTACCAAGAATCGAACCCAATCGTGAAAGTTTCACATGACCCCCTTTAAAGCCATGCCGCCAATAGTTCAGGCAGCTTTGTTAATGACCTTTTCTGGCCTAAGCTTTGGCTTGATGAATGCAGGTATTCGCGCAGTCGGCACTGACCTTCACACGTTCGAAGTTGTTTTCTTTCGCAATTTTTTTGCCCTGCTGGTCATGTTGCCATGGGTTCTTTTTCACATCTCTGAACTAAGTAAAATTGACCGCTTACCCCTTCACATCCTACGTTCATTGATCGGGTTGGTGGGTATGTATCTTTTCTTTTATTCGATTGAGATTATTGCAATTGCCGACACG
Source organism: Alphaproteobacteria bacterium (assembly GCA_049607365.1). GTDB lineage: Bacteria > Pseudomonadota > Alphaproteobacteria > UBA7985 > JBMYWL01 > JBMYWL01. The sequence continues at coordinate 2,633 of JBMYWL010000014.1, forward strand.
GTCGCGCTGACATTTTCGGCACCGCTTTTTGTGTTGATTGGTGCTGTGGTCTTTTTGGGTGAAAAGGTTCGACTACGTCGTTGGGTCGCAACGATCATCGGTTTTGTGGGGGTGCTTGTCATCATTCAACCAGGCTCTAGCGGTTTTAACCCCATGTTTGCGGTTCCGCTGTTGGCCAGCCTTTTCATTGCCGGTGCTTTGTTGTTGGTCAAACACATATCCAAAACCAACAATCCTTATGTCATGGTTTTTGTCATGACACTTGTCACAACGCCCGTGTCATTGGTCCCGGCTTTGGCCGTTTGGCAAACACCCACACCTGAACAATGGGTATGGTTGTTTGCGCTGGGGTTACTTGGCACAATCGCACATGTCTTTTTCACTCAAGCTTTCAAGTTGGTTGAGACCTCGGCTGTAATTCCGTTTGATTATTTACGATTGCCTTTTACTGCCCTGTTTGCGTTCTTATTGTTTGGTGAAATTCCAGGGTTAAACTTGTGGATAGGTGCGGCCTTGGTCGTCAGTGCAACCTTATATATCGCCAGACGTGAAGCCCAAATAGCGGCCCAATCTTCAGCTCTAAAGAAAAGCCATGAGCGTTAAAGAACATGAGGCAACAAGCGTTAGCGGTAGTTTAAATGTCACAAACCATCGTGGTATCGCTGGGTTCCGGCGTACTTTGTACATGTCATACAGAAACAACGAAACGTATGCGCCAGCCATAAGCAACAAGGACACAAACGAGCTGTTTAACTGAAGGCAATACCAAGCTGTAAAAGCGGGCAGAACGCTTGTGGCCAATGAATCAAAGCTCAACGAAACAGGTGTTTCCTTGTGCGCTGATATATCGAAAGCAAAGTGCAAAGCCCCCAGAAATGCCAAGGTAACAGCGGCGTAAGACTGGTGCCAAATAAGTGCTTCAAGGGTGAATATGCCACTTGGACCCTGTGACCAGACCCAAACAGGCGGAAGCATAAAAGGTATTAGAGCCAATATGCCTAAAAGCATTGGCGCAGAGGGAACGTTCGTTATAGAGGTTTTAACCATAGGGTAGAAAAGTGCCCGCATAGATTTGGTCCTGAAATTGAACCAAAAACCGAATTTGAATTAGATAAGGAGTTTTATTATGGATGTTGCAGGTAAAGTTGCAATCATTACTGGTGGTGGCTCTGGCCTTGGTGCTGCTACTGCCCGTGCATTGGCCGCAAAAGGCGCAAAAGTTGCCTTGTTGGACATCAATGTCGAAGGTGCTCAAGCAGTTGCTGCTGAAACTGGTGGCATCGCGATTGAATGTGATGTGACCAGTGCTACTTCTGGTGAGGCCGCTGTCGCTGAAGCTGTTGAGAAACTCGGCACGCCACACATTTTGGTAAACGCTGCGGGCATCGCACCAGGTGGACGCATCGTCAACAAAGACGGTTCGCCAATTGCGTTGGAAAAGTTCGAGCAAGGCATAAAAATCAACTTGATCGGTAGCTTCAACATCATGCGTTTGGCTGCTGCTGAAATGGCAAAGGGCGAGCCTGTAAACGACGATGGTGAACGCGGTCTGGTTATTAACACAGGCTCTATTGCATCAAGCGAAGGCCAGTTTGGTCAAGCCGCTTATTCAGCATCAAAAAATGGCGTTATCGGCATGATGTTGCCAGCAGCACGTGAATTTGCCAAGCTTGGCATTCGCGTTAACACAATCAACCCCGGCTTGTTTGCCACGCCAATGTTGCTTAGCATGCGACAAGACATTCAGGACAACTTGGCAAGCCAAGTGCCGTTCCCTAAGCGTTTTGGCACACCAGAAGAATATGCAAGCTTGGTGATTGCAATTGCAGAGAACCCCATGCTAAATGCTGAAACATTCCGTTTGGACGGCGCAATGCGCATGCAGTAAAACTGCAAACAAATAATTTTGAACAAAAAAGGGGCCGCCTGATTTACTCAAGCGGCCCCTTTTCGGTTGGGTCTGTTTAAGTTGGTCCAGAGTCTAACTCGACCAGACCAACCCCATAACTTAGAAGCTTAGATACTTTCTAGATGACCAGCCAGAGCGGCCTTTATAAGATACCTTACACCACATGCCTTCACAATATTCCAAAGTTGCGGTACGACCTTTCGGCAACACGTCACACTTTTCAGAATTAAATCCAGGTGCTTTGCGAATAAACAGGTTCTTCTGAGCAGTTACAGTTGAGGTTGCGCTTGCTGTTCCAATAACAGGTTCAGAATAGGTGGTTACAGTGTGCGGAGCCGTTTGTGTTGAAGTATAACCTTGTGATACAGTCTCCAAATGCTGGTGAGCATAGTTACCCGTACCAATTGGCAGCATGTAAGTCGATGGACCATTCCAAACAGAGCCTGTGTTAACCTTAAACGGGCGAACACCGTTTACGCCGTTATAGGTTGGGTAGCTGTTTGGATAAGTATTATTGTAGTTGTAACCGTTATGTCCTGTGCCGTAATGGCTAATGCCAACATTGTGGGTGCCATCAAACTGGTGTGTTCCAGCAACGTTTGTGTGAATTGCCATTGGTGTTGGGTCAAAAGTTGTCATTGGTGCTGGGCTGGGTAGAACGTGATTCCCGATGACGTGATCGTTTGAGTGCCCCACAGTGAAGGGGGGTTCCATTGTTGGCGCGGACGCGACATCAACAATGCGTGTTGGTTCCATAACCGCTGGCTCTACAGCTGCAGTTGGCTCTGCCCAATTTGTTTTAGTAACAGGTGCTGGAACAATTGTTTCCTGCACGTTTTCTGGCAATGGACCACATGCTGACAATGTCAAAGCAGCTGCACACAATCCAGCAAATAAATGAATTTTTTTCATAATCTTTAAACCTATTTTTTCCCAACCAAGGATGATTTGTAGTATTTTTAATCAAATCATCCAAACAGACCAACGAGTCGCATTGCTATTCAATGCAGATTGTCGTCAGTTTCTTAGTCCTAATCAATTCACGAAACAGACCAGTTTACGAATCTTTAAGCAGACTCGACTTGTGTTGCGCGTCGGTCACAGTTGTTGCTCGAGTCGTCAGAGTCGCTAACGGAGATCGTTAGATTCTAGTGTTACCCATCGGCATCTTAACTTGGAAAATTGAGATGATTTTTTAGCGATTTGCGTTCATCTGTTGCCGGATTGCAAATTTGAAATCCCCATGTGTGGCCTTCTCCCCTGCTATCTTGCTCCTGTCCAAGTCAAACCGACTTGAACTAAACTACACTTGTGATTTGGTAATTTGATTTTAAGCAAGAACGGCAAAGTTAATGAATTCAACATCGACAAAGTTTTTGGACACCTGCTCGGGCCTGATTGAGGCCTATGATTATTTCATTTTGGATCTTTGGGGTGTGGTTCACAATGGTAAGCAACCATATGCAGGCGCCCTCGACTTTATGGCGGCAGTTCAAAAAACCGAAGGCAAAACACTAACCTTGTTGTCAAACGCCCCAAGACGTGTTGCTTCGGTTGAAGACACACTTAGCAACCGAATTGGTGTGGCGCGCGATCTGTACGATTTTGTCATGACCTCTGGCGAAGATGCCTTTCAGCATCTGGAAAACAGACCCGACCCATTTTACAAAAGCCTCGGCAGAAAAGCGTGGCTTTTGGGCGCTCTGCCAAACGACCAATCTATGGTCGAAGGTTATACCTGTGACATTGAATTCGTTGAAAGCGCTTTTGAAGCTGATTTCATTCTAAACACAGGTCCTTCAGGTCCGGAGCCCAAAGTTGAAGATTGGGACAACGAAATTCAGGACTGGTTAAAACGTGATGTACCCATGATTTGCGCCAACCCTGACCGTGTTGTTCACTTTGGTGACCAGTTACATTTGTGTGCTGGCGGTGTGGCAGAACGTTTTGAAAACAAGGGTGGACTTGTGCGTTGGCACGGCAAGCCCTTCGCCGGTGTTTATGAAACAGTGTTTGACAAGTTGGCGCTTAAAGATACCTTTTTTGACAAGCAAAAGGCCCTTATGGTGGGGGACAGTTTCATTACCGATGTTGCAGGCGCTAATAGTGCGGGCATAGATTCGGTATTAATTAGCGGTGGTATTTACCGCGACCGTATAGAACAAGAAGGCATTGAGCCCTTGGTCGCTGAAACTGGTGAACGCCCAACTTATGTCATAGACGGGCTTAAAATCTAGACGAACTTGATAAGCAGGCAGGAAAAACACGTGGCAAATGACACCATTAAAGATTGGGAAAACCTTGCAACCAAAGAGCTACGTGGAAAACCGCTCGACGAACTAAACTGGAAAACACCTGAAGGTATAGACGTCAAACCTTTGTATACGGCTGCCGACCTTGCAGGTATGGAGCATTTAGGTTCCCTACCCGGGTTTGAGCCTTATGTTCGTGGTCCCAAAGCCACCATGTACACAAACAGACCCTGGACAATCAGGCAATATGCCGGATTTTCCACGGCTGAAGAATCTAACGCATTTTATCGTGATAACCTGGCCAAGGGTCAAAAAGGACTATCCGTCGCGTTTGATTTGGCCACACACCGTGGTTACGATTCAGACCATCCGCGTGTCACGGGTGATGTGGGCAAGGCCGGTGTAGCTATTGACTCGGTCGAAGACATGAAAATTCTGTTCGATCAGATTCCGCTGGATCAAATGAGCGTATCCATGACCATGAACGGCGCTGTCCTGCCCGTTCTTGCGGCCTTCATTGTGGCTGGTGAAGAGCAAGGTGTTGATAAGTCCAAGCTATCGGGCACCATTCAAAACGACGTGCTTAAAGAGTTCATGGTGCGCAACACTTATATATACCCACCAACGGCTTCCATGCGTATTGTGGCTGACATCATCGAATACACCGCCCAAAACATGCCGCGTTACAATTCCATCTCCATTTCCGGTTATCACATGCAGGAAGCGGGATCGACGCTGGTACAAGAGCTGGCGTTTACAATTGCTGACGGTCTAGAGTATGTGCGTGCTGCTTTGTCCAAGGGTTTGGATGTAGATGCCTTTGCACCACGTCTGTCGTTCTTTTTCTGCATTGGCATGAACTTCTTTATGGAAGTTGCAAAATTACGTGCCGCCCGATTAATCTGGGCAAAGCGCATGAAAGCCTATGCCCCCAAAGACCAACGCTCGCTCATGTTAAGGACGCACTGTCAGACATCTGGCGTTAGCTTGGCAGCGCAGGACCCCATGAACAATGTAATCCGCACAACGGTTGAAGCCATGGCAGCGACCTTGGGTGGCACCCAGTCCCTGCACACCAACGCTTATGATGAGGCGATTGCCCTGCCGACGGTTCAGTCCGCACGCGTGGCGCGTAACACCCAGCTTGTATTGCAGCACGAAACAGGCATAACCAAAACAGTCGACCCACTGGCGGGCTCTTATTATGTTGAAAGCCTGACAGATGCCATGGTTGCCGAAGCCGAAAAACTGATTGATGAAATCGAAGGTTTGGGGGGCATGACCAAAGCCGTTGAAGCGGGCATCCCCAAACTACGCATTGAAGAAGCGGCAGCCGAACGCCAATCCCGCATTGATCGGGGTGAAGAAATCATCGTTGGCGTTAACGCGTTCCAAGTAGAAGATGAAGACGAGCTGGATGTTCGTGAGATCGACAACGATGCAGTACGTGAACAACAAATTAGTAAGCTAAATACAATCAAAGCCAACCGCGATCAGGCAGCTGTAGATGCGGCACTTTCTGCCCTGACACATGCTGCGACAAACAAGACCGGAAACCTGCTTGATCTGTCCGTCGATGCCATGCGTGTCAGAGCAACTGTCGGAGAAGTTTCATCTGCGCTCGAACAAAGTTTTGGGCGTCATTCAGCAGAGATAAGATCAATTTCCGGCGTCTATGGCGCAGCGTTTGAGCAAGATGAGGGTTTCATGGAAATTCAGAACAGAATTGAAGCCTTCACGACCAATATTGGCCGTCGTCCACGCATGCTTGTTGTTAAGATGGGACAAGACGGTCACGACCGTGGTGCCAAGATAATTGGGACCGCATTTGCTGATCTTGGCTTCGATGTTGACATGGGTCCACTGTTCCAAACGCCAGATGAGGCTGCAAAACAGGCAATTGAGAACGATGTTCACGTCATCGGTGTGTCTACACAGGCCGCTGGACACAAGACCTTGATACCGAGTCTAATCGAGTCGTTGACCGAGTCCGATGCAAAGGATATATTGGTCATCTGTGGTGGTGTTATTCCAACTCAGGATTTTGACGCGCTAAAACAAGCTGGAGTGGCCGCAATTTTCGGTCCAGGAACCAATATTCCCGAAGCCGCTTTGGAAGTCGTTGAACTGATTGAAAAACACGCTACCATATAGGTTTTTGGCCTGATTTCGGTTTATTTTAACCGGATTTAGTCAGGTTTTAGACAAGCAGATATATTTTTATTTTTTCGGACCAAGTTCTGTGGAATTTCGCATGAATTCAGTCCGAACAGCACACCGTATTTCATTGTGTGTTGAAACTTATTTTGAACGGACACAAGCATGGGCCAGTCTTCCCCAAACCTGTCAGGTGATACTTCGAACCCAACCATAAGTGATTTGTCTTCAACAGACCTGTCTTCAGACAGAGATTCTTCTGTTGTTTCTTCTAAAGCTGCAAAGCAAAAGGCAAACAAAGAATCGGTCAATCGATCCACCGGTAATTCTATGGGTATAAAGCCGGCTCTACTTGGAACGGTAGCAGCTGGAACTTGGCTGGTCGGGTGTGGCGTTTATCTAAGCTCGACATACGGGTCTTTGTTTACCGCTGCGGGGCAAATTGCTGCCGACGGCGCTGGCGCACTTGGGGGTGCAATTGCCGGTGTGACCTTACCCCTGTTTTTGATTATGAACTGGACGAAGTCAGAGTCTCGCGCACGAACACTGGACCGTGTTATTGAAAGCCGGTTGGCCGAGCTGGATAAGGTTCAAATTTTACCTGAGAACACTGGTGCCCACATTGAAGCCATCAACGAGACCTTCCGCGAGGAAGCCGACAAGTTGATGAGCACGGGCGAAGGCATATTGGGTTTGTTTTCAAATTTGGAAAACAAGTTTGCAAACCAGTCTGAAAAGCTAAAGGAAATGGCTGACAGCTTAAGCCAACGTGTTGACGACATGTCCAGAGCATTGGATGACCAGTCTGCGCGCATGGTGGCAAACGAAGGTCGCGTTGCTGGTTTAAGCGAGGCTTTGAATGAAGCAACAGATCATGCTTCCCAGACCGCACAAGCAATTGTTGAAAAACTAGAGAAACCGATTGATACAGCTTCCAACCGTATGGAAACAGCGGCCTTTAACGTTCGGGCACACATTGAAGAGTTATGGGACCAGCTTGAAAACCTTGAAACAGCCTATGACGCGACCCGCGCAATGGCCGAGGAAGCCCGTGGCGCCCTAAGCCAAGAAGCCCACGACATTAAGCATGTGGCTGCATTTGCCACTCAAGAAATTCAGGGTTTGTCAGCCCAGATGATCCCGCAAATCGATTTGATTGAGACCATGGGTCGACGTGCAGCTGAGAAAACACTTGAGATGCAACAACACATCGACGGTCAATCGCACAATCTTGAGCGCGTCAGTGAAGCCCTGCGTATGCAAGGTGATGTTTTGACTGAAGCTGTTAAAGAACAGGCGTCTCAGCTTGGTGAGCTACAAGAAAAAGTCGACAGTTTTGGTTCGACCATTTCGACCCAGTTCCGCAAACAGGTGGACACGCTTATTGAAGTGTCAGAGGTTGCTGGCGAGCAAGTAATCGAACAAGCAACCCGCGGGACCGATCAACTTCAGGGCCGTTTGACTGCGCACACAGAAAAGCTGTCAGTTGTAACTGAAGAGGTGAACCAGACAGTTTCCGGTATTGTTGAACAAATGGACGCCCGCATGGCCTTGTTAAAAGAGTCATCAATTGAGCTACAATCCAGCTTGGACAGCTCCTCAGAAAAGACAGCACTTAAGCTACAAGCAGAATTGTCCACCGTAGTTGGCAACATTGAAGGTCGCATGGACCTTATTCACACCAAAGCCGAAAACATGGGCGAAGCTGTACGTGTGGCAGGTCGTGACATTGAAGACCACTTCGAGCAATCGGCAACCAATCTTCGTGACTCGATCAAAACCTCCATACAAGAGATGCAGATTGATACTGAATCTTTGGCGGAAAAGATCCAAACCGTGTTGGCAGAAAAATCAGACACTGCGGGCGAGTTGTTAACAACACGTCTGGAAGCCGTTGACGAGGCCGTGTTGAAATTAAACAACGCACTTTATGAACAAGAGCAAGAGTTTAACACTGCCGCTGACACACGCATTGACGATTCCACACAAATCTTCGCCAACAAATTGGAGCAACTGCGCACCGCGGCCTCTGAGCTTGACGACAAGATTGCAGAAAATGGTGACGCTTCAATTTCCAAACTGGTTGCCAAAGTTGATGACTTTGCTGATCAGGTTGAAGATCGTTTGGCCATGGTTCAGGACGATGCGCAAAACCTTCGTAATCAGCTCGACACTACGCTTGTCATGATCGAAGACCGAACAAGTAAGCTTGGAACCAACCTGCTTGATGGACAGGAAAGCCTGCGTGAGAGCTTTGATGCCAGCATCGACACCATGATTACTCAATTTATGGACCGTCTGAAAGACGCTCGCACGTTAGCGGAGACCGAGGTTGAAGCTGTACGAACCGAACTGAAAACAGTAACGGGCGAAGTTCAGGATATGCTGGACCTAAGCGGTTCAAAAATTCAAACACACGCTCAGGAATTGGGCGCGTCCCTGAACAATGCCAGCGAAGAGGCCATGTCAAAACTTGGTCAGCTTATGGCTTCATACGAAGATGATATTTGTAACGCCAGCAATGGCGCAATGGCGCGCATGGTCGAGGTTGGTCAACAACTTCCAGACATTGCGGTTGCACTTGGCGAGTCTGCTGAGGCAGCTTTGGCTAAGGCCAACCTTGCTGGTGAAACCTTTGAGACCCAACGCGAAGGCATTGCCAAGATTGCTGGTGAGCTTCAGGACTATGGCACGCGTCTGCGAACCGACTTGGGAAGCATTCCAACAGAGCTTCAAACAAGCTTTGATAAACTGGAAACACTTGTTGGAGAATCAACTGGTGGCATGACCGAAAACTTCACAAATCTTGAAGCCAAAATTACATCAAGCAGTCAAGATTTTGAGATTAGCCGCAACACCATGTTGGCACACCTAGAAGAGTTCAACAGTCTTTACGAGCAGCTACAAAAATACGGCCACAACATCTCTGACGTGGTGGGTGAACAGGTTAAGTCTCTTACAACGTCAACCGATCACGCAAAACGTGCCTGGAAAGATGCGCGCGAAGCAATGGAAGCCCAAGCAACTGCTGCAACAGATGTGTCAGACACTTATATTGACCGCATGGAAGAGCTTTCCCGCCGCGCCAAGACGGACGTTTTCGACCTGACAGAAGCTTCAAACACTGCCTTGGCATCTGTTGAGACGGTTGCTGAACGTGTTCAAGACAAGTTGTCAGGCTTCACATCGACCATGGGTAATTTGCAGCACCTAATTCAAAATGTTGGTGGTGTCGCGGAACAGCACAATGCCTTGCTAAAACAAAGCAGCCAAGAAGCTGAACTTCACACCAGTAAGTTGATGGCGAGCCTTAGCAAAAACCAGCAAGACACGTTCTTGCGTTCTTCAGCGGAGCTTGTCGGTCAACTCAACCAGATCGCAATTGATGTGGACTCTGTTTTGGAAGGCAATTTATCGAACGATGTTTTGCGTGCTTACAGAGACGGTGACAAATCCATTTCAGTACGACGCTTGCTTGGCAAAAAGTCTAACTCAATGTCGGATGTACGGATTGTCGAAGCCTATTTCACAAACGCTTCCTTCAGATCAAAAGTGGATACTTACTTGCGCACCTTTGAGCGCTTGCTTGGACAAGCCAAGGACGCTGATGCATCCAAATTGATCCACACAGCCTTCTTAACCGGTGATCTTGGTAAGTTATACATCTTCTTAACCGAATCCTTATCGGACAAAAAAGCGGCTTAAAACTTCGTTTAAGACTTCAGATTTGGAATGGGGCGGTCGAAAGACTGCCCCTTTTTGCGTTATGACACTTCATTAACGTTGGTGAAATTCATATTTCACCTTTTTTGATGACAATATATCAAGCAGCAGGTATGACATAGCCGAACAATAAAATTATTCGGAGGAAAATATATGTCAAAGAAACTCGTTCTTGGTCTCGGCCTATTGGTTGGCTCTCTATCACTTGCACCTGCAAGTGTATCTGCTGATGCGTCTGGCACTTGGAAAACACAAACTGGTAAAACTGGCGGTTCAGCGATCGTACGTGTTTACAAATGCGGTAGCTCTTACTGTGGCAAGATTACCAAGGTCATTGGTAATTCAAACAAATCAAGCGTTGGCAAAACCATCGTTAAAGGCATGAAGAAGTCTGGTAAGAACTACAAAGGTGGTACTGTTTACGCACCAGACACCAAGAAAACTTACAAAGGTAAAATGCAGGAAATCGGTTCTAGCAAGCTGAAAGTATCAGGTTGTGTTGCTGGTGGTCTGTTCTGTCGTTCACAGACTTGGACACGTCAGTAGTCCTTACAACACCCATAAACATGAAGCCGGTCTAATCGATTGGGCTCGTGTTTAAACAAAGTGTTTTATGAAATAAAAAGCCCCCGTTACCAATAAGGTGATGGGGGCTTTTTTATACTAACCGCAGAAAATGCGTATCACTGTAGAATTTGGGTTTGTCACAGATTCTAAAGCTGTTCCGCTATGGACAAAATTCAAACGTGAAGCATCATTTGTACTTACGCGCTCACGGCTACCGTAATGTCTAGATTTGCCAGAAACATTTAACTTGGTAACACTTGAGGAAGGCGCCCCAACGTAAGACTGCAGGTTTGATGCACCACATGCATCAGATAACGTTTGGCTCTGAGACCCCGCCGATGTTGTGGTTGAAGCAGGCTGGCACGCACTTAGGAATGTCATACCAAGAAGAGCAGATCCAAGAATTCTAATTTTCATTTAATGTTCACATCTTTATAAATTGGATGTTTGGTAACAAAAAACCCATCAATCAATCTGACTGATGGGTTTTTTATTAGGTACAAACCTTAACGTTTTGATTGCCTTGAAAGGCTTAACCCTGACGGGCCTTAAAACGTGGGTTCAATTTGTTGATGACGTACACACGGCCTTTACGACGTACGACACGACAGTTCTTATCACGAGTTTTTGCTGATTTCAGCGAGTTGCGAACCTTCACGGATCATATTCCTTAAAAGATGCCGCTTCTTTAATTGGGTGATTTGAAAGAATCACTCAACCAACGCGGCTTGTGTTTTAGCCATAGAATTCTGTGTGCGGAAAATAGGGACAGTCTGCTAGAATGTCAATTCAAAGACTCTTCACAACAGCTATTCTTTTTCGACGGCATAAGTTTGAGATTATTTGTCATCGACAGGTGGCACGATTCGACGAATTAACCCTTCAATTGTCAGACCCTGAACAACGATTGAAAACACCACAACGGCGTAACAAATAGCCAGCATCAGCGGTTTGTACTCCGTGTCAGGCAATGCCAGCACCAGCGCGACAGAAATGCCACCCCTTAAGCCCGCCCAGGTCATGACGGGAATTATGCCGGGCACATAAGATTGTCTGCTCCCCAAAATTTTGATTGGCAAACCGACAGACACAAAGCGAACCACCGTAACCATGACGATGGTTGCAAGGGACAAGATTACAATCGCAGCTGAAGCTTGAACCACCAAAATTTCAAATCCGATTAGAAGAAACAAAACGGCATTTAAAATTTCGTCAATCAAATCCCAAAATTTTCTAAGGTGGGTTTGGGTTATGTCAGACATGGCGAGCCTTACGCCGTAATTACCAATCAATATACCCGCGATAACCATGGCGATTGGACCAGACACATGAAGCTTCAGAGCCAAGGCGTAAGCACCAGTAACAAGCGCCAGTGTGATAATAATCTCGAGCACATAGTCATCAACGTTACGCATGAGCATAAAGGCGAAGGTTCCAGCCACAAGGCCCAATAGCGCTCCGCCAAAGGCTTCGACCACAAACAGTTGCATGCCTTGCAGGAAGCCAATCGCATGGGCTGCATCACCATGCCCGGAAACCTGAAATGCGATTGCGACCAAGATTGAGTAGATTACAACTGCGACACCATCGTTAAACAAGCTTTCACCAGCAATTGTCGCTTCTAAGGTTGGCGGCACCTTCAAACGCTTCAGTACGGCCATGACCGCAACCGGATCAGTCGGGGAGATGAGTGCACCAAACACCAAACACACAGCCAGTGGAATTTCGAAACCAACAAGTCCCGTTAACAACCAAAAGCCCAAGCCGTTAAGGGCTGTTGACATAACAACACCCAAGCTCGCCAGCAAACCGATGGTGTATTTACGGGTCGCAAAAGTCCTAAGATCAACGTGTAAAGCACCAGCAAACAGCAGGAAGCTGAGCATGCCTTCCATCAAGGTTCGGTTGAAATCTATGCCTTCCAGAAACTGGCGAACAGAATCACCCAGCCCCCAAGATGGCAATACTTGGTCCAGTCCCACCACAGCCATGGAGGAAACCAGCGCGATTAACACCAAACCAATTGTCAGTGGC
>JBMYWL010000015.1:0-14713 GCA_049607365.1 Alphaproteobacteria bacterium
AGCGCTCAGCTGTTCATGTCAAGGCTGGTGAGGGGTTGGAAATTGATCGGGAAGGGACCCGAGCTGGCCATCAGTATAATCTGTTGGGTCACATTGGCTCGAATTCCAGTGGCGTCGTGATGGAGCCATATCTGATCAATTTGACAGACGATTCTGATACTTTCGCTGCGTTTCAGCATGATGGCATTGAATTCATTCACATGCTTGAAGGCGAGGTTGATTACAGCCACGCCCGAAAGACTTACACGCTTGAACCGGGTGATTCCCTGACATTTGACGCTGACTCGCCGCACGGTCCAGTCAAGCTTAGCAAACTACCGGCACGTTACTTGTCAATTATTTGTTACCCTCAATAAGTTCAAGCAACTTTCTGTCAATATTCTCACTCTCATGAAAAAATATTTCTTGCTGGTGATGCCTCTTTGATGCTTTAAGTTGGGTCATTAAGACTGCCTGACTGTGCGGGCAAACTAAGAGGGTTGAGACACATATGTGCGGCATCGTAGGCCTATTTCTAAAAGACGACACCTTGTCCCCAAAGCTGGGCGATATGCTGTCAGACATGCTGGTGACCATGACCGACCGTGGTCCGGACAGTGCGGGTATTGCTGTTTATGGTGGTAGTCAGGACACATTTAAAATTACAGTTCAGTCTGACGAGCCGGCGGTTGCTTTCGCTAATCTGGGTGAAGATGTATCGGCTGGTTGTGGTGAAGCTTGCTCGGTTGAGATTAAAGATACGCACGCTGTTATCTCGACCTCTCAAAGTGGGGCGTCTGCTCTTGAAGCACACATTCGCCAGAACCGTACTGACTTACGCCTTATGGCGACGGGCGACGTTATGGAAATCTACAAAGAGGTAGGTTTACCTAAAGATGTTGCTGAGCGCTTTAGCATCAACCAGATGAGTGGCACGCACGGTATTGGCCATACGCGAATGGCGACTGAGTCAGCTGTAACAACCATGGGTGCGCATCCGTTCTCGACTGGTTCAGACCAGTGTTTGGTTCACAACGGTTCGCTTTCAAACCACAACAGTTTGCGCCGGAAACTTCGTCGTCAGGGAATTCACATTGAAACCGAGAACGATTCCGAAGTGGCTGCAGCTTATCTAACCCACCGCATGCAAGAAGGCCGTAACTTGGGCGAAGCCTTGGAAGACAGTCTTGATGATTTGGATGGGTTCTTCACGTTTGTTGTTGGCACCAAAAACGGTTTCGGCGTTCTGCGTGACCCGATTGCTTGCAAGCCGGCTGTTATGGCCGAAACTGATCAGTATGTTGCCTTTGGTTCAGAATACCGCGCACTTGTTAACTTGCCAGGCATCGAAGACGCCCGCGTTTGGGAGCCTGAGCCAGCCAATGTTTATTTCTGGGAAAGAAGCTAGGGGATTCTAAAATGCAAACTATTGATATGGCAGAACACGATCTGCGCCATTTGAACTCCACCCTTCAGCAAGCTTCTAATGACGTTGCCTCTAGCAAGTCGAATGAGAGCTCGTGGATGGTCGAGAACTCTAAGGGTGCCCACGCGCTTGCTGTTGGTCTTGATGGTCCGATTGAAGTTACCATCAAAGGCTCGACTGGATATTACTGCGCCGGCATGAACAAAGAAGCTACCGTCAACGTCAAGGGTTCAGCTGGACCAGGCGTAGGTGAAAACATGATGTCTGGTTCTATTATAGTTGATGGTGACGCCAGCCAGTACTGTGGTGCTACGGGCCGTGGTGGTTTGCTGGTTGTTAAGGGTAATGCGGCTTCACGTTGTGGTATCTCCATGAAGGGCATTGACATTGTTGTTCATGGCAACATTGGGCATATGTCAGCGTTTATGGCGCAAAGCGGAAACTTGGTCGTGCTTGGGGATGCGGGCGAAGCGCTTGGTGATTCACTTTACGAAGCACGCCTGTTTGTGCGTGGTAGCGTCAAAAGCTTGGGTGCGGATTGCATTGCTAAAGAAATGCGCCCGGAGCACTTGGAAATTCTAAAAGACCTGCTCGAGCGTTCAGGTGCTGATGCTAAGCCAGAAGAATTCACACGGTATGGTTCCGCGCGGACACTTTACAACTTTAATATCGATAACGCGGGTGCTTACTAATGTCGGATAACAATAACACTCCAAAGACAGTTCCAATTAAGTCAGCAACCTTCTCTGACCCAATTAACGCTGAAATTCGTCGTGCGGCTGCAACTGGCATTTATGACATTCGTGGTGGTGGCGCCAAACGCAAGGTTCCGCACTTTGATGATTTGCTGTTCCTTGGCGCTTCCATTTCGCGTTATCCATTGGAAGGGTATCGTGAGAAATGCGACACAAGGGTGACTTTGGGCACACGCTTTGCCAAAAAACCTATCGAGCTTGATATTCCGATCACCATTGCGGGCATGAGCTTTGGTGCCTTGTCTGGCCCTGCTAAAGAGGCTTTAGGCCGTGGTGCGACAGACGCTGGCACCTCTACCACGACGGGTGATGGTGGCATGACAGAAGAAGAACGTGGGCACTCCAACAAGCTTGTGTATCAGTATCTGCCGTCACGTTATGGCATGAACCCTGACGATTTGCGCCGTGCTGATGCCATTGAGGTTGTGGTTGGCCAAGGTGCCAAGCCCGGTGGCGGCGGCATGTTGTTGGGGCAAAAGATTTCTGACCGTGTCGCACAAATGCGCAACCTGCCAAAAGGCATCGATCAGCGTTCGGCTTGTCGTCACCCTGACTGGACGGGTCCTGATGACTTGGAAATCAAAATTCTTGAATTACGCGAGATAACGAATTGGCAAGTGCCAATCTATATTAAGGTTGGTGGTGCACGTCCTTACTTTGACACCACGCTTGCTGTCAAAGCTGGTGCTGACGTTGTGGTGCTTGACGGTATGCAGGGCGGTACTGCTGCAACGCAGGATGTGTTTATCGAGCATGTTGGACAACCCACGCTTGCTTGCATCCGTCCTGCTGTTCAAGCCCTGCAAGACCTTGGCATGCACCGTGAAGTGCAGCTTGTGGTCTCTGGTGGTGTTCGTACAGGCGCTGACGTTGCCAAATGTATGGCGCTTGGTGCTGACGCTGTTGCCATTGGCACGGGGGCTCTGATTGCCCTTGGTGACAATGACCCGCGTTGGGAAGCTGAATACAACAAGCTTGGCACCACCGCTGGTGCTTATGACGATTGGCACGAGGGGCAAGACCCAGCTGGCATCACGACCCAAGACCCTGAGCTTATGAAGCGCTTTGACCCGATTGCTGGCGGTCGTCGTTTGTCCAATTACCTGAAGGTTATGACATTGGAGGCTCAGACAATTGCCCGTGCTTGTGGTAAAAGCCACGTTCATAACCTTGAGCCTGAAGATTTGTGTGCTTTGACACTGGAAGCCGCTGCCATGGCGCGTGTTCCTTTGGCGGGCACGGAGTGGTATCCTGGCAAGGCTGGGTTTTAAATTTTTGTCATGCCGAGTGGTTTCTAAAGATCCTCAATACTTGGGGGATCCTTAATAGAATGGGGATCTTTAGGAATTGTATCGAGGTGAGAAACAAAAAAAGGCTTCTCGATACATCTTCCACACCAAGGTGTAGAAGACACTCGAAGTGATAAAGAAAAGTTAGACCACATAAGTGGCAAATAACCATATAGGGAGAGCTGGAATGACAATAAACCTAGCAGATTTCGCCAAGGAAAATGGCGTCAAATATTTCATGATTTCTTTCACTGATTTGTTCGGTGGACAGCGTGCGAAACTGGTTCCGGCACAAGCAATTGCCGACATGCAGGAAGATGGTGCTGGCTTCGCCGGCTTTGCAACGTATCTGGATATGACACCAGCTCACCCTGATATGTTGGCTGTGCCAGATCCAAGCTCTGTCATTCAATTACCTTGGAACAAGGACGTTGCTTGGGTTGCTGGCAACTGTGTCATGGAAGGTGAAGGCGTGGCCCAAGCACCGCGTAACGTCTTGCGCAAACTGATTGACGAGGCTGCTGAAGAAGGCATGCACGTCAAGACGGGCATTGAAGCCGAGTACTTTCTGTTGACACCTGAAGGTGATCAAATCTCTGATTCTTTCGATACAGCTGCCAAACCTTGTTACGACCAGCAAGCCGTTATGCGTCGTTATGACGTGGTGCGTGAGATTTGTGATTATATGTTGGAGCTTGGTTGGGGTCCTTATCAAAACGATCACGAAGACGCCAATGGCCAGTTCGAGATGAATTGGGAGTTTGATGACGCCTTGAAGACGGCCGACAAGCACAGTTTCTTCAAGTTCATGACCAAGTCAGTGGCTGAAAAACACGGTTTCCGCGCGACATTCATGCCGAAGCCAATCGAGGGTTTGACCGGAAACGGTTGCCACGCCCACATTTCTGTGTGGGACGCGCCGGGTGCCAAGTCAAAGATCAACGTATTTGCCACAAACGCAGACAACAAAGGCGAAGGTCAGACGGGTGAGGTTGGTTTGTCTGAGCGCGGTAAGCACTTCTTGGGCGGTATTATGAAGCACGCCTCGGCACTTGCAGCCATCACCAATCCAACTGTGAATTCTTACAAACGTATCAACGCGCCACGTACTATGTCAGGGGCAACTTGGGCACCCAATACCGTGACGTGGACGGGCAATAACCGCACACACATGGTGCGTGTTCCGGGCCCTGGCCGCTTTGAATTACGCCTGCCAGACGGGGCTGTGAACCCGTACTTGCTTCAGGCTATCATCATCGCCGCTGGCCTTTCAGGCATCCGCTCACAAGCAGACCCCGGCAAACGCCATGACATCGACATGTATGCTGAAGGTCACAAGGTTAAGGGCGCACCAAAACTGCCGCTTAACATGCTTGATGCCTTGCGCGAATACGACAAGGACAAAGCGCTGAAAGCGGCCATGGGCACTGAATTTAGTGCAGCATATTTAAAGCTTAAACATCAGGAGTGGAATGACTTCATGTCGCACTTCTCGAACTGGGAAAGACAAAACACATTGGATGTATAAACAGAAAGTGAAAGTAGAAGGGGCGACAAGAAGTTGAACTGCCCCTTCAGCGTTTTAAGGGAGAAAATCATGACAAAAAGAGTAGCAATCCTAGGAGCAGGACCGTCGGGTCTGGCGCAACTTCGTGCATTCCAATCGGCCAAAGAGCAAGGTGCTGACATTCCAGAGATCGTCTGTTTTGAAAAGCAAGACAATTGGGGCGGCCTTTGGAACTATACTTGGCGGACAGGCTTAGACAAATATGGGGAGCCTGTTCACGGTTCCATGTATCGCTACCTTTGGTCCAACGGTCCTAAAGAAGGTCTGGAGTTTGCAGATTATTCTTTTGAAGAGCACTTTGGCAAACAAATCGCGTCGTATCCACCACGCGCAGTCTTGTTTGACTACATTCAAGGACGGGTTGAAAAGGCCGGCGTTCGCGATTGGATACGTTTCGAAACGGCAGTTAAACACGTCGAGCATGACGGTGAAAAATTCCACGTAACAGTTAGAGATCTGCCGAAAGACGAAACTTACAATGAGACCTTTGACCATGTCGTATGTTGTACAGGCCACTTTTCAACACCAAACGTTCCGCATTTTGATGGTTTTGATCAATTCCCAGGCCGTGTTCTGCACGCACACGATTTCCGCGATGCCGTGGAATTCAAAAACCAAGATATTTTGATTATTGGCACTTCTTACTCTGCGGAAGACATCGGTTCTCAATGTTGGAAGTATGGTGCTAAGTCCATCACCGTAAGTCATCGAACAGCCGCTATGGGTTACGACTGGCCAGATAACTGGAAAGAGGTGCCACTGTTGACACATATGGATGGCAAAACCGCGCACTTTAAAGATGGTACTAGTAAACAGGTCGATGCCGTTATTCTTTGCACAGGCTACCAACATCACTTCCCGTTCATGTCGAATGAGTTGAAACTAAAAACGGCTAACCGATTGGCAACGGCAGACCTGTACAAAGGCGTCGTGTATGTCGCTGAACCAGATTTGTTCTACATCGGCATGCAGGACCAATGGTTCACCTTCAATATGTTTGACGCACAAGCTTGGTGGGCACGTGACGTTATTATGGGCCGCATTGATACGGCTGATGAAGCAGTGATGCGTGCTGATGTTGAAGATCGTGTGACGCGTGAAGATGCATTGGAAGATGATTATCAGTGCATTTGGTACCAGGGCGACTATACCAAAGAACTAATCGAAGAAACTGATTACCCAAGCTTCGATTTAGAGGGCGCTTGCCAAGCCTTTAAGACTTGGAAGGGCCATAAGAAGAAGGGCATTATGACGTTCCGTGATGAAGGTCATACGTCTGTGATTACTGGTACTGCTGCACCAAAGCACCATACTGAATGGACTAAGGCGATGGACGATAGCTTGGAAGTCTATTTGCAGAATTAGGGCTGCCTGTTTTGAGTGCTTTTCCCAGCCCAATCCCACACCCTGAACAAGGTCGCTTCATTTGAAGCGTACCAGTTTCAGGGCCTCCTTTTCGTAGAAGCTGAAGGAGATGCTGAATCAAGTTCAGCATGAGGTTAAGGGTAGTTGTTTAGGCTCAGTTTAGGGCGCGCGAAACCAACATTCTTGATCCCCGCACTTGTTGCGGGGATCGATAGAGTGGAAAAAGCGTCTTGCTACCATACGTGCGTGAGTGCAGTCCCTAAAACGCCAACTTAAACGTCGCAGACCCTTGATAGCCAGTCATGTCGCTACCCGTAAATGCTCGACCGTTGATCGCCAATTTACCCGCGTTACCAATGTTCAGGTCCAAACCCGCACCAACATAAACTGAGGTTTTGTCATTGTCGCCATAGGCAACTTCGTGCGTTTGGCCCAGCATGGTGACGCTGGCTTCATCCCCGCCAGCGTAGCGCTTTAACAAACCAACCTTTGCCGTGAACGAACCCGCTGACAGGTCACGTTTTGCCTGAAGCTCCGATTGAGTTTCAAGAACAGACACGCGACGTTTTGAGATTTTTGCCGCCACATCTGTACTAGTTTCAGAGATTTCATCGATGGATTGCAGGCTGTAACGCAGACTTGAATCTGTGCTTAAATTCCAACCCGAAATGGCGGTCAGATCGCGCGTCATGCTGATTTCTGGTGCGACGAACCAGCTATCGAATTCGCTTTCCGCCCCGCCATGACCCAGTGTCAGCCCGCCCGTGGTGGACAGGTTGTTGTTCACGAAACGATCTTGCTTGTGGGACAAGCGTGCGGCATTGACCTGAAAGTTTAGGCCGACCTCACCCAAAGGGCCCAGATTGGCTTGACCACTACCAGACACGCCAACAAATGCACCCTTGGCATCTGCGGTCAGAGACTTTGTAAAGCGTGACGCCGCTGATGTATCGCTTTGGATTAGGCCCGCTTTGAAACCCACACGCAGGGTGGGGGATTGTTGTAAGCTGCAGCCCATAGCTGCACCACTTTGGTCTATGTTACGGCCAAGCGTTCGGTCGTTGCCCGCGTGCTCAACCCTACCACCAAAGGCCGAGACCCAAACGCCAGATCCACACTCGGCTTGGCCAGTGGCATCGCTGATAAGGCTTGTCATGTCGCCCAAGGCATCTGTTTGTCCCGCCAAACTGCTGGGGTCATAAGTTGCGTATTGGTCTGTTCCACCTGGACCAGTGCCCACACTGACAAACCAAGGTACGGGACCGCTTAGGGTTGGCTGGCCAGCTGCCAAATGGGCAGGGTCAAAATGCCACAAAACAGAGTGGGACGGCCCGCTGGTCAGGGTTAGGGTTGCGCCTGCTCCCAAATCAAACGCCCCACCGATGTAAGCGGGTGCTGCCAAGTTCAAGGTATTTATACCATTACGAAAACGCACAGCATCTGACAGCCCACTAATGACTAATCCCGAAACATTGAAAGTGTTGTCATTGCCAAAAGCATACATGCCGAGTGCGCCGGTACCCGACGTTGTAATGCTTCCCGAATTGCTGGACGTGTTGTTATCGCCTCTTACATACAGACCACGAGAGACAGTCCCCGACGTTGTGATATTTCCAACGTTACTCGTGTTATTGTTGATGCCATAAGTCCAAATACCGTGTGCCTGATTCCCAGATGTTGTGATGTTGCCCGAGTTGCTGGATGTGTTGTTGTCGCCTAAAGCAAGTATCCCGTGTGCATCCTGGCCCGAGGTCTTGATGTTGCCCGAGTTGCCGGAAGTGTTGTGGTTACCCCTTACCCATATGCCGTATGAAATATTTCCCGACGTTGTGATGCTGCCCGAGTTGCTGACAGTGTTGTTGTCACCAATTGCGTAAATTCCGTAAGCTGAATCCCCGAAGGTCGTGATGCTGCCTTGGTTGTTGAGTGTGTTGGCACCATTTGTCGCCAAAACAGCAAAAGTATTAGGTGTAGTTGTCGTAATGGAGCCTGTGGTGGTGATGGTCAGGCTGTCATTGCCATCTACAAGGTTACCATCGTTTGGTGATGTCGAAGCTGTGTCGACGATGAAATCAGCGGCAAATACCTGACCTGAAATTAGAAAGGCCGTTGTTAGTGCCGTGGTGGCGACAAGGGTAGAAAAATTAATACGAACGATTCTCATGAAGCAAACCTTGGTCACACAACATTAGTTGCGGTTTTCGCCCAATAAATTTTGGACAAGCGCCTGACCTTGTCACAAAAAGCAGGGCATTTCAAACAGTATTACTTATCATTTTTGCCTGAAGTTATCATCTAAATTGGAGTCCCAGAGTCGATCAGGAGTCTTGTTTGTTCGGGGTTCGATAGAGTGAAAAAAACATCATGCAACGATACCAGCGTGATTTCCCCTTTGTCCTTCGATGTTGAGATCGAAACCAACATTCTTGATCCCCGCACTTGTTGCGGGGTCCATTCTTGCTGCATTGGTTATAATGGACCCCGCAACAAGTGCGGGGATCGATGAATGGCAAAGTTCAGTTTAAAAAACACTCAGCGTGACGGATTAGGGCAAGCTTCCCAACCCAATCTCTCATCCCGAACTTGATTCGGGATCTCCTTTTAATGAGAGCTGAAGGAGATGCTGAAACTGGTGCGCTTCAAGTGAAGCGACCTTGTTCAGCATGAGGTAACTTACATCCCTCGCACTTAGCGGTACGCAAAACTAGCCCAACACCTCTTTCAGTGCAGCTGCAAAAGTTTTTGCAACCCAACGGCATTCATCTTCTGTAATGATAATCGGCGGTGAAAACGCAAGTGCGTCACCCGTTGGTAAAGGTCGGCAGATCAAACCCATTTCACGGGCAGCCGCATAGATTTTTGCAGGGTATCCAAGTGCTGGGTCGAAGAAGGTTTTCTTTTCCTTGTCGTCTATCAACTGAACCGCACAAATTAGCTTTTCGCCGCGAACCTCGCCCACATGCTTGTGGCCACCAACAGCTTCCTGAAGTGCTGCTTGCAACACATCACCAGACTTGTCGGCGTTTTCAAACATGCCCTCGTTTTCCATTATGTCCAGATTGGCCAAAGCAACCGCACAACCAACCGGATGACCCGAATAGGTAAAGCCGTGGGCAAACACACCGTGTTCCTTGCTGCCTTCCAACATGACCTGCCAAACTTCCTCCGACACCATGGAAGCAGACAAAGGGAAGTAAGCAGATGTCAGACCTTTGGCAACAGCAACCATGTCTGGTTCAAAGTCAAAATAGTGGTGGCCAAAGGCTTTACCCAGACGACCGAAACCACAAATAACCTCGTCAGCAATCACCAATATATCATAAGAACGGCAAAGGTCCGTAACACGCTTATGGTAGCCTTTTGGTGGCACAATGACGCCGCCAGCACCCATGATTGGCTCCATAATAAAAGCCCCGATCGTGTCAGCGCCCTCTGCCAAAATACGAGTTTCAAGCTCATCGACCAATCTGTCGCAATATTGCTCTTCGCTTTCGCCTTCATGGCCAAACTTGTAATAATGCGGGCAGGAAACGTGGATAAAGTCTTCAATCGGCAAGCCAAAGACTTTGTGGAAAACTGGCAAGCCCGTTAGGCTGCCCGATGCAACGGTAACGCCGTGATATCCCTGATCCCGCGAGATGAATTTGCGTTTTTGTGGTTTGCCACGGTAATAATTGTAAGCCCAAACAATTTTGATCAGCTGGTCGTTTGCATCGGAACCGGATTGACCAAAAATGACTTTGGAAATTCTGCCGCCAGCCATATCAACCAGACGCTCGCCCAATCGAATTGAAGGCTCGTTACCTTGGCTTGAGAACAGGTGGAAATACGCAAGTTCGCGTGCTTGTTCGGCCATGACATCAGCAAGCTCATGGCGACCATAACCAATGTTCACACACCAAAGGCCCGCCATGGCATCAAACAGTTTATTGCCATCAACGTCTGTCAGAGTACAACCGGAACCAGACGCAATAATCTGCGCGCCGATTTCGTCGTGTTGGGCCAAGTGAGATGCAGGGTGAAGCAGATACTTTTTATCAAGCTCTTTCAAATCAACATTTGTGCGATTTTGTGTGTTCATGTGTCTGTGTCTCCTGCATAATTCCGATATTCCTGCATATCATATATTTCGAAACAATGGCAACCAGAATATGGCACCCAAATCATGTCACACCAATTGGACGAACAGGGCCTTGTCACGGCCTTAGAAGAACTTTCACTGCTGTGCCCGCTTGCAAAAAAATGGTGGCAGAAGGTTGGCACACCAGAACCCAGAATCCGTGAGCGCGGCATAAAAACCTTGGCACAAACCATTTGCGGGCAACAAATCTCCGTTGCGGCAGCCAGAGCGATTTGGCTACGCATTGAAGCAGCGTGTGGGGAGGAAGTTACAGCAGAAAGCCTTGGCGCCCTGTCCTATGACGAGTTACGCGCACTCGGGCACTCTCACCGGAAAGCCGAATACACCCAAGGTCTGGCCAAAGCCATGATTGAAGGAGAGTTGGATTTGGAAGGGTTACCAATCCTTTCAGACGAAGATGCGACAAAGCACTTGGTTGCCTTGCGTGGTTTCGGCCCTTGGACCGCGCAAATTTATCTGTTGTTTGCGGAAGGACGTCGCGACATTTGGCCCGCGGACGATCTGGCGTTGCAAGAAGGTTTAAAAACCATTTTCAAGCTAGATGAGCGGCCAACAGCCAAAGACACCCTGCCCCTTATCGAGCATTGGCGGCCTTACCGTGGTGCGGGTGCTTTGCTGGTGTGGAAAGTGTATGGCTCGACTACTCTGGGGTAGTTGCGTACAAGTTTAAAATTATGTTTTGCATCTCGATACAAATTTTGCTTTCGCAAAATCCACTCGATGTGACAGACTATGTGAATTTGTCAGTTCGAGTGTCCGTCGAATTTATTCGACGGATTTATCGAGAACCTAAAGCGCTTTGGCCTGATCACGCAGAGTGAACTTTTGCACTTTACCAGTCGAGGTTTTTGGCAAGTCCGCAAACACAACAGTTCCCGGTGCCTTAAAGCGCGCCATGTTTTCTTTGCAGAAATTTATGATCTCTTCAGCTGTTGCCTCTTCACCTTCGTGCAGGGTTACAAACGCACACGGATGCTCGCCCCATTTTGGGTCAGGACGTGCAACAACAGCAGCCTCCAACACCTTGGGGTGCCTAAATAAAACCTCTTCGACTTCAATGCTGGAGATGTTTTCGCCACCAGAAATAATCACATCTTTCGCGCGGTCTTTGACCTCAATATACCTATCACCGTACCAAACAGCTAAATCGCCTGTGTGATACCAACCGCCATGAAAAGCCTCGGCACTGGCTTCAGGGTTTTTCAAATAACCCTTCATAACCGTGTGGCCTTTCAGCAAAATTTCGCCGATGGTGGTGCCATCCTGTGGCACTGGCACACATGTATCAGGGTTCGCGACAATAGCGTCTTCCAACGTCACATAGTGCACGCCTTGTCGAGACATCATGACCGCTTGGTCTTGCTTACCAAGGCCGTTCCATTCTTCTTGCCAGGCACACAAGGTCGCAGGACCATATGACTCAGTCAGGCCATAAAGATGAATAACGTCAAAGCCAAGCTCGCCCATGGCCTCAATCACTGCACTTGGTGGTGGCGCGCCGCCCGTAGCGCAGCGAACGCGCTTTGAGAACTCAGTGCGCTGCTCAACTGGCGCATTGGCGATCATGTTTAGAACAATCGGTGCACCACACATGTGGCTAACTTTTTCGTCTGCAATCAGCCTGAAGATTTGTTTTGGTTCCACACGACGTAGACACACGTGTGTGCCGCTCGCCGCTGTCACTGCCCAGGTAAAGGTCCAGCCATTGCAATGGAACATAGGTAAAGTCCACAGATAAACCGTTTCAGGGTTCAAGCCAAAAGCGATCAAATTTCCAAGCGCATTCAAATAAGCACCGCGATGGTGATACACAACACCCTTCGGATTTCCTGTTGTACCGCTAGTGTAGTTCAGCGAGCACGAAGCCCATTCGTCTTCCGGCAAAGTCCAGTCAAAATTCGGGTCGCCATCCATCAACAACTCGTCATAGGTCAGGCTGCCCAACTGCTCGGATGGTGGCAGGTTGTGATCCAATGCATCCACCACAATCAAGTCACGCTCAACGCTTTTCAACGCTTCTTTTGCAATCGGCATTAAATCCGGATCAACAATAAGCACCTTTGCTTCACCGTGATTCAAAATGAACGCAACAGACTCAGGGTCTAACCGTGTGTTTATGGCGTTCAGCACTGCGCCGATGGCTGGCACTGCATAGTGCGCCTCAAGCAACGGCGGAACGTTTGGGGCCATAACAGCAACCGTGTCCAGTTTACCAACACCAAGCTTGGTCAAGCTTGAGGCCAAACGCCGAGCGCGTTCAAAAAACTGCCCATAGGTAAAGCGTTGCACACCGTTGATTACCGCGATTTTGTTCGGATAAATTTGAGCGGAACGTTGCAAAAAACTAATAGGGCTAAGTGCCGCATAATTAGCTGAATTTTTATCCAGATTTGATTCAAAGCTATGACGGGTTGAAGGCATGGTTTTAATCCGGTAACACTGAAGATCGATGTTTGTTTACGAGTATATAGCTTAAATGAAAATAGATGTTTTATCCGATCCCGTCTGCCCTTGGTGTTATATTGGCAAAGTTCGCTTCGAACAGGCTTTAAAGTCCTATTCGCGAGACCTTGGCGACATCGAATTTATCTGGCGCATTTTTCAGCTAAACCCCGACATGCCAGCTGAAGGAATGGATCGTAAAACCTATCTTGAACGCAAATTTGGCGGCCCTGAAGGCGCACAACAGGTCTATGGGAACATTCAAAAGGCCGGTGCAGAAGTTGGCATCAACTTCAATTTTGATGCAATTAAAACAACGCCAAACACATTGAAAGCGCACAGATTGATCCGCTTGGCAACGACCGAGGGCAAGGGACAAGAAGTCAAAGACCTGATGTTCAAGGCCTACTTTGAAGACGGGCTCGACATCGGCAACACCAACGAACTTGCGTTCATCGCCCACCAATGCGGCATGGATCGTGATAAGGTGACAGCTTTCCTAATGGGTAATGACTTCGCGCAGGAATTAATGCAAGAGGACCAAGCGGCAAGGCAAGCTGGTGTAACGGGTGTGCCATTTTTCATTATAGATGACAAATACGTGCTTTCAGGTGCACAGCCCGCTGAGGCATTTCACAAAATTTTTGATTTGGCCTTAACCGCCAATCAAGGCAGCTAAAATGTCTGAGCCAATTATACGTGAATTCGTGGAAACGGACCGCGAAGCGCTAAAAAACTTGTGGGAAGTTTGTGGGCTCAGCACTTCATTCAACAACCCCGATGACGACATGGACCGCGCTCAGCGATTTGACAACGCGCGCTTGTTGGTATGCTTAATTGATGGGATCGTTGTTGGTAGCGCGTTCATAAGTCACGACGCACGACGCGGCTGGGTTTATTATCTGGCCGTCTTACCGGAACATCAGGGAAAAGGCATAGCCAAGCGCTTGCTGAATGATGGCGAAGCGTGGATACGCAGACTTGGCTTGATAAAAATGAACCTTGTGGTTCGTGGTTCAAACGCTGCCATGAAAGAGTTTTACTACAAGTTGGGCTATGAACTGCACGACGGCAACCTGCTTTACAAATGGATGTGACTTTGACGCTGACCTCTATTCTTCGATCCATTCTGGGTGATAATTTCAAACCACGGGAAGATGAATTCATCTCTCCTCATATCACCATCTGGTATCTAAAACGCACAAGCTCGGCAGTTCCCAATCCAGACAAGAACTTTAGTATGGAGCAGGTCACAACGCCTGATCCAGACTGGTATCGTCAGCTTTACAAAGACGTTGGTGGTCCATGGATGTGGTGGGAACGCATCGCCATGAAAGATGAAACTTTTGTGGAGTTGTTCGCAAAAGGCGACCGACTGGTGATCACGCCGATTGTTGATGGTCAAATTGCTGGCTTTTGCGAAATTCTTTTTGCTGATCCCAAATACAGTGAGATCGTCTATTTCGGCCTAAAACCTGAATTTCTGGGCAAGGGGATTGCCCGCGCATTCATGGAAGAAGCAGTTGCAATCGCCAGACGTGACGGCGCAGAAGAAGTTAGGTTAAACACCTGTACTCTCGACCACCCAAATGCACGGCATTTCTACAAAAAACTGGGCTACGAGGAATATCACAGTGTCGAAGGCCCAGTCCACATTCCCAAGGCATTGCTGGATACAGGCGCGTTAGAAACACGGGTTTAAACGCAAAAAAGCTCCAGAAAAATTCCGGAGCTTTTTTATATTAGAAG